>SUXY01000014.1 GCA_015060705.1 Bacteroides sp.
TGTAGTATTTCTTGCCGATATCGGCAAGAAATGACACCCGTTTGTTTATTTCTTAACTTTTTCTTTCTATTATTTCCGATTTTCGAATTACTTCTTTAACTTTGTTGTAATTCCCGTCGGGGAATACGTTTTTTTATTGAAGTGAGCGTTTGAAAGATATTATCCTATATAGGAATTCTGGACAAATTCTTTGGTTAGTGGATAATA
Organism: Bacteroides sp.; assembly: GCA_015060705.1. Taxonomy (GTDB): domain Bacteria; phylum Bacteroidota; class Bacteroidia; order Bacteroidales; family Bacteroidaceae; genus Phocaeicola. Next base: position 208 of record SUXY01000014.1, read on the forward strand.
AACAAGAACGCTCACGTCGTGGTTGTATATATCCTTATGTTATATACCTAATCGGCGTGAGCTATTGTTTGTTATACTACCAGGGCGAGTCCAGAAGCCTCTATATAGTGACATCCAATTGGCTTGCGCTTTTTTTTTAGACATAACTTAAAAATCTATTATTATGAAACGTTATCTTGTTTTATTATTTGGTTTATGTATTGGCCTGTTAGCTAATGCACAGGCATATAAAGTAGATCTCGATGCTACCTTGTTGAAAAATTTTGAGCATTTAAAGAAGGGGGAGAAAGTTAAAATTACTAGTGTGGTACATGATGTTGAAGAAGTAAAGGGTTACGGGCGATTAGAAGATGTATATTCAATTGTGATAGGAACAGATACCATTCCTGTCAATAGCAAAATTGGTGACCGCTTTAATTTTAGGTACGACAATGTTCAAGATTTATGGGATGAACAGATTATATGCAATGTTTTAGTATCATTACAAAAGAAGGGCTCGCAAAATAGCTTAAGAAATGAAATGGAAGAAGAAGCTTTGGATTATATTTCAAAGCAGAAGGAATATAATATGGTTTTAAATGATCCATATTTGGAGAATTATATCTATAGTCTAATTTCTAAAATTGCTCCAGTTGACATTGTTGATGGGAGACCTGGTAATGTCAATATATTGATTGTTGACAATCCGACATTAAATGCTGGTATGTATTCTAATGGTACTATGGTGATACATACAGGATTACTTTCTGCATTGCACACAGAAGATGAACTTGTAGCTATATTGAGTCATGAAATAGCCCACTTTGTTCTAGACCATAGTGTACAGAATGTAAATAAAGCTACTTCCCGTAAAAAAAGAGCAGAGTTTTGGGCTGCATTAGCTACTGGTCTTACGGCTGTTGCAGAAGGAGTTGCTGCTAGCAAAGGAAATTATTATGCACCAGGAGCTGCTACTTTAGGTATGGCAGTTCTATCCACGACCGTAGCAGCCCAAATTGTTGAAAGATTAGGGATGAATTACAATTCAGAACAAGAGGAAGAAGCCGATAGAATAGCTGTTAGGGTACTTGAACTCTTGGGGTATGACAAGAATGCTTTGGCAACCGCTTTAAATAGAATGCAGGAAAACATGGTGAAGGAAAGAAGTAACATGATGTATTTTCAATCTTATACTCATCCTGCTTTGGTCGAACGTATAAAGAAAGCTGGTATACCACAAAACATTACTAGTTCTGAATATGAAAAAGAAGTTTCTTTTGCTATAACTAGTTCTGCAAGATTGAAGTTTGAAGACAGACGCTTCCGCCAAACATTGCCATTGGTAAATACAAACATAAAGAATGGTGTTGCAACTGCTGAAGATTACATTTTGAAAGCTAATTGTTTGTTAGCATTATATAATGACGAATCATCTAACAATGAGGTCTTATCATTAATAAGTAAAGCAAAAGCTATAGATGCCTCAAATATAAATCATTTTAAGGCAGAAATTCTAGGTAATTTGCGTTTAAGAAAGTTTTCTGTAGCTCAACAACTTTTGCAAAGTTATGTATCTGCTTTAAATGAAATGGAAATTCAATTGAAAAATATCGAAAGTGATGTCGCTTGGGATGAAAATAATGAATTCATTGTGTCTGAAAGAGACTGGGCTAATAGAATGAGTGTGAAAGTTAAAGTAATGCAATAATAAAACTAAATGAATGTGTGTGTTAAAATAGAAAATGTCTATCATTATGTCGTGTCATTCTGAACGAAATGAAGAATTTGTTAACATAAAGTGGATATTCTTCGTGATGCTCAGGATGAGTGACACATTGATGGGAAAATTCCATTTTGACACACACATTCATTCATTTATCCTCTCAACTCCAACAAAACCTCATCTACAATATAAAGATTCCCAAATAGATAAAGCCCTGTTTCTTTATCATGCAAGTCGGCACAAGTCTTGCTCTCATAAAAGAGTTGTAAGGCTTTAGCGGGAGAAATGTCTAAACGTTTGGAAAGTTCAGCCGATATGATTCCGATGCGATTACTCAAAATGATCTCTTGGATTTCAGGAGATTTTATAGGGTCATTCTGCAGGTTCACTTCTTTCATACGATAGATATTTATCGGTAATACTTTGGCTTAGCAAACAAATTTGGTTGTTTGGCTGATGTTCGGAAAGTCGTTTCAAGGCTATGTCAGCACTCATTAATCCAGCCATATATAGGTTAATGGTATCTATGACACGGTCATTAGCCACACCGCCTTCGATGTAGTCATATTCAGCAGCTGGGTTTAAACCTTTACGGCTAGCTACAATAAATTCTAACCATTCTTGGTCGTATGCTTTGAATATTTTGCAACGGGCCTTTGTAAGAATAGAATCACGATCTAGTTGATAGATGTTGACAATTGCTTGTGATTTACGACGTTTGGCAGTCGATTTAGCCCATTCAATGGCTTGTTCCTTAAAAACAGTAACATAAAAGCCACGTCCAAAATCAAGATTTTCCCGACCGAGTCGACAGATTGGAGTCTCAACAATCTCGGTTCCTCCATGATAAACTGTAATTTTCATTGCTTAGCCTCCCATGTAGTTAAACATTCTATCATGTTTGCAGTTACGTGTTCGCGACTTTCGGTATGAAGGGTTTCATAATAGGGCAAGATATAATTTTCTATCATTCCTACACGGTTCATGCGGGTAAAAATCTCTTGATAAGATTTGCCCAAATGTCGAGCTGTACTCTCGATGCACGAAGCTGCAAATGCCAATACCACTTCTGTATGTGATAATTCAATTAGATTCTTCATACCTATTAAATGGGATTATTGTTTTGTTGTTTTGCAAATATACACTTTTCCTATAAATATCAGCATTAAAATAAGACTAAATTACTTTTCAGAAAACGTGTTGTCACATACACCTACTTTTTTATCAAAACTCCACAGTAATCCCAATGCTAGGAATGATACTTCCTGTCTCTTGCTTCACGGTTCTAAGCTTATAGCGTTGCTCAGTGATCGGTGCAGAAGGATTCTCAATGATGCCTGTGCTTAAAAAGGCATCTTGTTGTTTGAGTTTGCTTCCCGTTACGTTTTGAATACTAACATACCACCCCAAGCGCCATTGCTTGAAATAATAGTTCTTGTCGATGCGGAGGTCTAGTTGCGCAAAGCTGGAAAGACGTTCCGTATTGTATAAACCGTAGTCGTAATATGGTCTTCCTTGCGCATTCCACGCCTCTACGAGTGCGGACTTTTCGATGTCGTATGGAGTATAGGGTGAACCACCAATCATGCTTAGTTTGGCTCCTAAACTCCATTGCCGAGGAAGATCCCATACACAACTCATGTTCAGGATATACCGGTTGTCCCAAGCTGAAGGAAGATAGGGACTATTCTTGTTGTTTCTATATTCGCTTTGATATAAGGTGAGCGAGGCACTGGCATTGATTTTGTCGGGTACATGCCATTTGGCCAATAGCTCTACGCCATATGCACGACCTTGCGCTGAGGAAATTAATGCTTCATTACCGAAGATACCGTAGTCGTTGCCCTTGCAAGCTAGGGGGATGTTGTCAAGAATGCAGAGGGGCATTTGACTGTATCGTTTGTAGAATCCTTCCACTGAGACAATGACCTGACGAACAGGGCGCCAATTCACACCCATACTTCCCGATGCTACCCGTTGGTATTTCAGTTCCCGATTGACCCAATTTCCTTCATTGTCTTTGAATCCGAGAGCGGTATAAGGTGGTAATTCGTAATAAATACCCACATTCCCGGCTACCGACCAATGTTCATTGAAGGTATAATTGGCAGATATCCGAGGAGATAGTTGATGAAATGGATTCTTCATTTTGGCTAAGTTCGATGCATCTACACGGATGCCGAAAGAGCTTGTCAACCTTTGATTGGGCGAGGTATAATCGCCTGAAACGAAACCTCCCCAACTCCAAATACCAAGGTCTGTTTGATAGTCTATCCACGATGCTTGTTGGTTGGCATAGAACCGTTGGATCGTGTGATTGGTATAGCGGGAATAGCTCATTTCCGCTCCTTGTTTCCATGTCCATTTCCCGATGGAAGAACGGTTCTCGAATCGAAGGGAAGTCTTTTGTTCGGAACTTCGGAGGCGAAGCATCAGATTCTCTTCCGATGATTCGTCATTGTTTACATATTTGGTCATTCGGTTGTTCAGGTAACTATGACTCAAGAAGAGGCTTTGTGTATTCCTTCCACCATAATGCTTGTAGCTTGCCCCTAGTGTATACGTGTCCTGATGAACTACGGGTAAGTAGCTCAATAAGAATTCGTTTTCCTTGTTCTTCTCATCGGTATTCAGTTTCATACGGTCGATGCCTCCCAAACCAAGGAACATCAGTTCATGCTTGTCATTTAGACGTGTTTTTATCTTGAATTGTCCGTCAATGTAATTCGGTAGGAAAGGCAATCCGAGGAGCTTGAACATGAATTGCAGATAGGATTGTCGTGCGGAGAACAGATAAGTGGTCTTCTCGCTGAAATGTCCGCTTCCGCTCAACGAAACCTCCGATGCGCCAAGTGTCGCCTTGAAGTCCTGACGCTCCGGATTGCCATTGAACAGACTGAAATCAAGCACCGAGCTCAAAGCACCCGAGCGGTTGGCGGGGAATGCTCCCGTATAGAAATTGATTTCCCGTACCAAGTCCGAATTGATGATGCCTACCGGTCCTCCCGAAGCTCCTTGGGTGGAAAAATGGTTGATGTTTGGAATCTCGATTCCATCCATAAAATAACGGTTTTCCGATGGCCCACCACCTCTTACTATCAAGTCGTTTCGATAGCCAATAGGAGAAAAGGAAACTCCGGGGAAGGAGCGCACGATGCGGGAGATATCCCGATTAGCACCTGGTATCTTCTCGATGTCTTGAAGTCCGATGACAAAAAGGCTCACGGGGCTTTCCGTGGTCCGTCGGAGAGGAGAAGGGCTGACGGTCACTTCGCCCAGCAATTGCGCATCTTCTTCCAGTTCCACCTCGATGAAAGGGGTTCGGGCAGAGACCATATACTCGGAAGTCAGCTTGTCCTTATAGCCGATACACGACACCACAAGCCGATGAATGCCCGGCTTGGCATTGTTGATTTGGAACCGTCCGATGGAGTCGGTAGCAGTCCCCGTTTGGATATTTCCTTCGATGTACACATTGGCATACGGAATGCCTTGACGGGTCTTTTGGTCGATTACTTTTCCGTGGATGGCAAATGTTTGTGCGGATGCTATCAGACAAGTATGGATAAGGATAGCAAAGAGCCAAAAAGTTCTTTTCACGTTTGTCTTTATTTAGTTTCATTAGAAGACAAACTTGACGGGGGGATTGTTTAAATGAGGTAAGGAGAAATTTAAGTTTCATAAATAACTCTCCCCTTCACAAGGGGGAGAGTTGCTTATCTATTCTTTCCTTCCAGACGAGCAATGCTCTTCTGGATTTCCTTCTTCAAAGCTTCATCGTTGGCTTTGGTTTCTTTCAAAGAATTGATGATGATGGCTTTGTTATGGTAGAGGTTGTACCAACCCAAGACTTCGGCAGCAATGATACGCTGGTCTACTGGACGGGATCCATCTTTTACGAAAGCAAGGAGCATGTCGAGAGGCTTTCCACCTACGGGATGATTACGGAAGGTGCGGAGGTCACGACGGACATAACTAGCCTTGCTCTTCGGATTGGTGATGGTTTCGATATCACGCTCCATGCTCTTCTCCTGGCGAGGGAGTTGGGCTAACAAAGCATCTGCATGGTTACGGTTGTAAAGCGTCATCGAAGCTACTTGCTTTTCGATTTCTGCCTTCACATCGGCATACGGGAAGGCATCGATACCACCCATAATCTTGAAGCGGAGACGCTTTTCCTGACTGCGTTGCAAATAACTTTGTACCCATGCCGGAATCAATTCGTTGGAACCGTTCTTTTCGGCATATTCACCGGCATAGCGACGGATAAGTTCATAGCTATCGTTCAAGGCTGCTTTAATTACATCGGTCGATTGGGTAGGGTGATTCAATACCAACAAACGAAGGGCTTCCAAACGCTTCATGAACGAATCGGAATGGTAATAGCTTTCTTCGAGCAAAGGTACGATGTCCTTATAATCGGCATCCGAGAGCTTGCGGAGCGCCAACGCTTGCATATCCGCCAACGGAGAATAGAGTTGTTTCTTCCAGAAAGCGATGTCGCCTTCCTTCAATACCAAGGCTTGGTTGATGTCGAAACCGGCATTCACATTCGGAGTGAAGCGGAAAGTCGGGTCGCCGATGAGGTGATTTTCGAGGAAGCATGTCAAGCGGGCAAACTGACCGATACGCATACCTGCTGCCATGAGACCGATGAATTCATCCGGCCATTTGTCTTGGATAGAGTTCACCGAACAAGCCAAAGTTGCAATGGTCTTTCCCGGATTGAAGATATATGAGCCCGACAAGTAATCGTCCAAGTGGAAAGAGCCGTTGAAGCAAGCGTCGAACATTACGAAACGGGCATTCGGACGGAGCTGATGAATCTCTTCCATGTGGATATCCATGTGATAGTTGTAAATGGAATCGGCCTTTTGCTTTTCCGGATCGAAGGCTTCTTCACACCAACTTTCCGGTATGTTGTATCGCTTGGCATACTCGGCAATCGCTGCTTCTTTACCTATCTTCTTCGCTCTTCCGGGGAGTTTACTACGAAGGTATAACTTGATACTTTCGATGTTTTCCTGTACGTTTCCAGGCATTTCATAACCGTTGATGTATTGCACATCTGTATGTCCGTGATGATGGAAAAGCATCATGTCAAGGTCTTCCCGTTGTACTTCGTTCAGATACATGTTCTTGGACGGGAACTGGAAGGTAAAGTCGTAGAACTTCACGGTATGTCCCGGACGGAAAAGTTGCGGGAATTGTTCACGGAGCGCAATTTGTTCACCACTCCAGGCTAAGAGGTCTTCCGAGTTATAACCATGTCCACGAGCCATGGTCAGTTGGTCGAGCACGTTGGTTTGTTGCTTTTCGGCTACTACCTTCTTCAAGTAATCACGGAGCAATTGATACTTGTCCATGCCTTCTGCACGAAGCGGACGGATACGACCCGAATAGATGTCCGGTGAAAGGTATTGGCTACCATCGGCACGAAGCGAAACATAATGATAGTTTGTATAGATGCTGTCTTGCTTCAGATAGTCGAACTTCAAGTCGAAATCATCGTAATAGCGGTCGGAAGGTACGCTGGAACGATGCCATGCCATGGTTTGGTTCATCTTGAAAGCCGAGCAAAGGTGTTGGGCATCACGCACCATAGGGACAGGAATATCCCCCACGAATACACAACCTTCGAGCGGTGCCTTCTTGTCGGCATGCAGGTCGATGAGCAATTCACGGATGGGTTGGGGAGTCTTCCAATCGTCGATGAGAAGGTATGTTCCCAATCCTTCGTTTTCTACACTGGCGCGGTAAGCGTCGATTTCATTCTTAGCGGCTTCGTAACTCTTGGAGTCGGTCACGATGGCAAAGGTGGTCTTTGTCTTGACGGACGGCTTCACAATGGTTTGAGCCGTGGTTCCTTGCAGGAGTGCTAATGCCAAGCCTGCGAATGCGATGTATCTTTTCATGTTTATTTATTTTTTGTTTTCTTAAAAATTACAACCCGCACTAATCGAGAAATGATTGCGGTGATCATATTCAAAATCCTTAGTACCCAATCGGTTAAAGGTAGCCTTTACGAAGAAATTCGTTTTTGTATCTGCTTTCATCCATTGCGAGTAGGTGAGGGAAGCACCGATACGATGCCAGTCGCTATTCATATAATTGGCATCAGCGGTTTCAAGGCCGGTTACACTGATATAGTTGGCATGGCTTCCACCATAATGGTATTCCCCACTTAGGTTTTTCTTGTAAGCCACATGAATATCCAGCAAGAGGCGGTTGTTCATCTTGCTGCCTACCACAAAATTCTTCTTTCCTCCCAAATTTACGAAAATATTTTCGGAATTCTTCCAGGAATTAGGCAAGATGTATTTATCGTTCTGCTTTCTGTAGGCGATGCCCGCTTCCAACTTCCAATTGTATTCGTTTCCGCGGTTGCGCATCAAGGCATAATCCAACGAAGCGATTTGGGTATCGTAGGTAGATCGGATGCTCTTGTACAAGACTTCCCAGCCATCCAATGATTCTGTATTGTCGTACTTGGAAATGTACTGGATGCCATCCATCTGACGGTTGGTGTATGATGCTTTCAGGTAGTGCGAGTAATTCTCGCCTTGTTGATAAGCTGTACCGGAGAACCGGAGAGTCTTTTCCTTTACACCGGCATCCTTCTTGGGCGAGGTAAAGCTTTGTTCCACAATTTCGGAGCGGATATCGTAGCTTCCTTCCAATAGGACATTCCAGGTAGGTGATTGGAAATTGTATTGCAAGGCACCTCCTATGCGGTCACCATAATAGTTGGTTACACGTCCACTACCGATGCCTTGTACGGCGGTTCCCAAACCATAGAGGATGTAATATTTCTGGTCCACATCGCTGTTTTCGTTCTCCATGCGGGAATCTTCCTTGATGCTCTCATATCTCAACGACAAACCGATGCGGTGAGCGTCATTCATCTGATAGCTGATACCCGGTACAATCTTCAAGGTGTAGAAGCGGGTGTCTACACGAGGGTCACGTTGCTTGGCTGCCAGTGAGGCTTGGTAGATACCTTCCACACCCAGTGCCCAACGGTTGTTCATCAACGGGGTAGAGGCACGGAAGCGCAAGTCATAATACTGGTTCCGCCAATTGCTTTGATGTTCGTCGATGATGTAATAAGGCATGCCCCGGAAAGGATCGGTGATGGAGGCATTGTATCCGGCATCCGTCAAGTTCTTTTGTTGGAAGCTGAATGAACCCCATACAAGTGCATTTTTCAGATTCATGAAACCTTCCGAAGAAACGCCGATGGTACTTTCCTTCTTTCCTTCTTGCGGACGGTGGAAATTCCCGTTCTGAAGGTTATAGTTCGCATGAACGTTCGAGAAAGCGGTGGCATCATCGAACACCATGCCGGATGCATTTTGGGAGTTCAACCAAAGACGTTGCATCTTGAGTTGCTCCATAGCGGCAGGGGAGAATCCTTGGGCATTCGCCTGGAGGGTTGCGGCAAGGAAAAGGCCGAGGGTATATTTGATATATTTCATATGTTTCATTTTTTCAAAGTATGATTCCATTCCGGCATTCCGGCATTGTTACGTCTCAAGACTGGTACTACGCCCCGTTCAAAGTCATCGGTACTATTGTTGGTATCTTGATAGATGTACGCACCATTTTCACGTTGGAGAGGTTCACCGTTGTCATCGAGAGAAAGCTTTCTACATATGCCGAGACCGTTGTAAGTAGCACCTACCCAAGTGATACCTGCATCGAGTACACCCGGCAAACGCTTGGAGCTGGTCTTCGATTCGTTGTCGATGGCTTCCACGGCATCGAGTACATAGCGGATAGGTACCTTGGCATAGAGAGTTGCCTTGGTTGTACTCAAATCGCGTGTCTGCATGTTTGGATCATTCACCGGGTCCCAAGTCTCACCTTCGGGCACTTGGAAAGCTACGTAAGCTCCTCCGAATACGGTGGTAAGGTATTGTTTCAACTTACCTTTTTCGGCTTTACCATCGTAGAATACATGTTCCATATCGGGAGCCGGGGCATTGATATAGTTGGCATTGTCCATGTAGAATTCGAAATCGGCCGAGCTATTGTCTACCGGTGAAGCCGGATTGTAGATGTCCAACTGATGGTTTACGGCAAACTGGGCAATCACACACGATTCACCCGGCTGGAGAGGGTAGTCCTTTCCGCTTCCAGGGAACTTCCACACACGGAGGGCATAGATATAGTCGTCTCCGTCTTCTTCCGGCCAAAGCGGTAGTTTGGTCGATGATTTGTCCGGATAGAGATTGGCAAAATGGATACCGTCCAGATAGAGCATCTGTGAAGAGTTGTTGTACACTTCATAGAATTGCTCATAGATATACGACTTGTTGAGCGGTGTACGGCTACAAGCGTAATAGATTTCCTTGAATACCAGCGGACTGATTTTCAATCCCTTTACGGTCAGGTTGAGGGAGGAGCCTTCTTGGAAAATACCTTGGTTCACTACGCTTCCGTTCAGGTAATATTCATTGCCTTCGGTATCGATGGCGATACCGGTAACATTCACGGTATAGATGCCCGGCAAGATGTCATCCATGCGGATTTGTTCACCGCTCACCACCTTTTCGTAGTGAAGGGCTTCATCGTAATTGTCAAACTTGAGGGTCAAATCTTTCATCTCGGCTACATTGGCGATGTTGAAGTCGAGTGCCACATTGACCGAAATAGGTTCGATTTCCTTTACATCGTCCAGGTCGTTGAAGGAGTTGCAAGCCGAGAGGGTGAGGCAAGTGGTTATTATTAATAGATGTTTTTTCATTATTCTTTTCTTTTAGTAATTGTCATTCAGACGACCGAAGGGAGGAAGACGAGTTGTTGAGGACTCTGTCCGAAAAATCTCGAAAGCATAAAGCGTGGATGTATTCGAGATCCTTCGCTTCGCTCTGGATGACAAAAAGTGTTATAATGTCAACGATAATTCCAATCCGAAGAAGAAACGGTTATTCAACTGGGTATAGGTACCCGGATTCCGATTCGACTCCATGCGTGGATAGCTTCTGAACATGTTGTTGGCAAAGAACGATACACGAAGCATATCGCTGATTTCTTTAGTCACATTCATGTTGAAGCAGAAGTACGGATTGTACGATTCCTTGATAGCATGAGAATGGTTCGGGTTCTGCAACAAGTAATCCAGACCGTCTGCTTTCACCTGTTCGGTGCTGGTGTACTTTCCTTCCAGGAACATGGTCACTTCATTGTTCAAGGAGATGTACCCCACCGGTATGGTATCGTTTCCGAAAGTCTTCCAGTTGGCTTGGTTCCATACGGCTTGTGCGGTCAAGGTCACCACGAAGCCTATTTGCGGCAAGTTATGTGTCGCACGGAGAGTAGTAGCGAATTGTTGCCGATAGCTCTTGCTGGTACCGGCTTCGTAGATAGCCACCGGCTTGCGTGAAGAAGCCGAAGTACCGCTGTTGTCATAGAAGTGGTAGCTATCACTCCAGCTCTTGGTACGCATCCATGCACCGTTCAATTGGAAGGCTGTACGGATGGCTTCTATACGGCCGATGTTGATGTCAAATTCTAAACCTTGGGTTTCTACATTCAGGTGGTTGGTCGGGGTATAATAGCTGTTTAATACTGGCAAACTGCTGGCTAGAATCAAGTCACCGTTGGCATTACGGGTGTATTCGTTGTACATAAAGGTATTGAAAGTATCGAAGGTATAGTCCAACGAATAACCGTTTTTCAATCGTTCTTGGAAAGCGGTAACAGATGCACTCACCTTACCCACATTCAGACGAAGCCCGATTTCTGCCTTGTGGTTCTTTGAGACTTTCAGATTTCGGTTTTCGGTATCGTATACTTTGGTGGTTGTCATGAAGAGGCGTTCGTTTTCTGGAATGCTTTCATTCGCCAGTTCATTGATGTTCACGTACTCAAAGTAAGCCTTTTCTGGATAGAGATAGAGCAAAGTCGGCATCTTGGCAGTGATACCGTAACCACCGCTCAAAGTCAAAGCACGGGGAATCAAGTCGAACGAAGCATTGAAACGAGGCGACCAAGTGCTTCCTACTTTTGATGCATGATCGAAACGCATACCTGCCTGAATTCTCAAATCCCGTTCACCCATGTTCCAAGTAAAGTTTTCTTCGACAAAGAGACCGAATTGGTGAATGAACGGAATGTCCTTGTACGGACGAGGACGATAGCTGCTGTTCTTGTTTGAATTGCTACGGAGAGGAGGAGCGGTCGGGTCGAAAGTCTTTCCCTTACCCACGTTACCGTCGGTCTTGAAATCGGCTCCCAACAAGATGCGGTTGTTTACTTTTCCGCTTTGTTTGAAGAGGGTAGCGGTAAGCTTTCCGAAAGCGTTCACTTCACGGCTATCGATTTCGTAATGTCCGATGTACGAACTTGGCAAGAATACCGCATAGTTCTTGGCATCCTCGCTACCGAAGTTGGTAATTTGATTGCCTTCGGCATCAAAGATGTGCTGACCGGCAAAATTACTCAGAATCGCTCCGTCGGTGGTAGTCATCGAATAAGGAGCCGATGCTGCACCGTAGGCTGTTTCGTAGAAACTTTGCTTGTCGGTATAACTACCGGAGAGTACATAGCGGATGTTCTGCAACCAACCTTTGTTGATGCTCCAGGTACCGTTGGTATTCAATCGGAAACCCACATCACGACCTTCCGAGGTGGTTTGAGTACTCTCATCGTCCGGATTCTTTTCGCGGGTATCTTTCCCGTAAATGAAGTCGAAACTGGTGTTGCTTCTCAACTTATGATTGAAGAAGGCATTGGAATACATCACCTTACCGGTAGCACGTTGGTAGTGCTGATAGGTGGCTTTCGGATCGCTCGTGTTGTAAGCATAGTCAGCACTGACATTCACCGCACCCTTGTCCTTGCCCAATTCATAACCGGTACCCATGGATACCTGATACACATTCGGATTGGCCTTGGCTTTTACACGAAGCGGTTCACGACCGGCTTTGGTGTTTACAATCACCGCACCCGACGTCAAGTCGCCGTATTCCACCGAAGGAATCCCACGGATGATTTCCACCGACTCGATGTTTTCGGTCGAGATGCTGCGTACGTCTACACCACCGCTAGGCGATGCACCACCACCTAAAGCCGATGCTCCTCCCGATACCGTAGGGTTCATGGCAGAGAGGTTGGAGTTGTTCGATACCGGTGCTCCGTCGCGGATAATGGCTGTACCGAGGGCGTTCAAAGCTTGTTCGCCACTGCTGTTGCTTGCTATCTGACGGATGTTGATTTGTTGCGAACTGCTCAAATCGGAGTTTTGTGAAATACCACCCGGCATCAATGCCAGCAAATCATTCAAGCTGGTAGCTTGCAAGTGGTCCATGGCTTGACGGGAGATGTTCGATGCAGTGGACTTTCCCGCTTGGCTGTTGGTAGCGGTTACCACCACTTCTTCCAACTTGAAGTCTTCGTTCTTCAACGTAAAGTCCAGTTTCATGTTTCGGCTTACGTTCACCAAGGTATCAATCGGGAGTTTGCCCACGAACTGCACTTGCATACGCGTTTTGCCGGTAGGTACATTGTCCAATGAAAATAGACCGTCGTCGGTCGTAGTGGCACCCATTCCATAGTCGGGGAGGTAGACGGTAGCAAATCCCAACGGAATACGTTTCCCATGGGAATCAAGCTCGTACACCTTTCCGTCGATGCCCGTTTTGGTAGGATTCTGTGCGCTCAGCGTGATGCCAAAGCACACAAAAAGGAGCAAGGTCAGGACTAACCTTGTCCACGAGTCGTTTTTTCTTTTGCTCATAGATTATGATTAATAACATACTTTTGGACGGCAAAGGTAGGGTGAAAGATAAAGCGAATCCATACCTAAAAGTGGGTATTCTTTTAGGTATGGATTCGGATAATCATAATCATATTTAGGGATTGAATATTATTTGAGCAATTCTTCGAAAGAAGTATATACCCGTGTTTCTCCTTTTTCAGTCCAATGTAATTCTGTACTCGAAACCGCTACCAACCGAGTACCACAATCATGCGAAACACACTGAAAACCTTGTCGGTTCAATGCATTGATGGTCCAATGTAGTAGGGTAGGGTTTTCTGATGAAACGAAGATTTCTTTCTCTCCGTTTGCCAAAGGGTAGTACACCCCATGGTCATAATCAAAGCGGATGTCCTTTCTGTCGAAAAGATTCTCCATTTGATGATTCAAGATGATGTCTTCGGTTACTCCTGTCTGCAAACCATGCTCCTTGGAGAGCAACCAAAGCTTGTCGGACAATACCAAGGCTTGTTCGATGTCGTGGGTGGAAAGCAGAATGGCTTTTTGTTGTTCCACGGCCAGCCGATGAAGCAGATGCATGATTTCGATACGGCTTACCACATCCAGAAAAGCTGTCGGTTCATCGAGAAGAATAAGCGGACATTCCTGTACCAAGGCTTTGGCAATCATCACCTTCTGACGCTCCCCGTCGGAAAGTTCGGCGGTATAACTACGCGCTTTGTGGGCGATACCCACGTTCTCCATGGCTTCCTCGATGATGCGCTTGTCCTCCTTGCTGAGGCGACCGAAAAAGCCAGTATGCGGTTGTCTACCCAAACCTACCAACTCATATACACTCAGTCCACCGGCAAAGGTTTTGTCGGTCAGTACCACCCCAATGGTGCGGGAGCGTTCCTTTTCGGTATATTCTGCCAATGGCTTGCCCAAGATATCGAGTGCTCCACCGAGTGCCGGTTGCGAAGCGGAAAGCGTGCGTAGCAAAGTTGACTTCCCCGTACCGTTGGCACCCAACAGACAAGTCAGCTCACCGGCATGAAGTTGGAAGTTCAAATGCTCGTGAACGGTTTTCTCCTGCTTACCGGTACGATAACCGATACGGAGATCCTTGGCGGTGATGACAGCTTTCTTTTCCATTAGTTGAAGTATTGGATACGGCGTTGGTTAATAATGACATAGATGATGACGGGTGCTCCCAGTACCGGAGTCACGGCATTGAGTGGAATGATACCCGATTCGCCCGGCAGGATGCAGATGAGGTTGCATAGCAAGGCAATGGAACTACCGGTCAATAAAGTGACGGGCAACAAGGAATTGTGGTTGGATGTACCGAGCATCAGTCGGGCAATGTGTGGCACTGCCAATCCGATGAACGATACCGGACCGCAGAACGCTGTCGTAACGGCCGTCAGGATACCGGTGGAAATCAACAGTAAGTTTCTGGTACGCTTGATGTTCACACCAAGGTTTTCAGCATATCTTGTACCCAACAACATGGCATTGAGTGGCTTGATCAAAAGAATGGCAAGCACTAATCCTGCCAACGTAAAGGCTGCAAAATAAGGGAGTTGCTCCAACGATACCCCGCTGAAATTCCCCATACCCCAAATCATGTACGAGTGTACTCCTTCGGCAGTCGCAAAGAAATTCAGCAACGAAATAGCAGAGGAGGTGATGTATCCTATCATAATCCCCGTGATGAGCAGCATGATGTTGCTCTTGATAAGGGTAGAGAAGAATAGAATCAGTCCCATGACCACCATGGAACCGATAAAGGCCCCCAATACAATCGAGAAGAAACTGGAGAGGGTAATGCCGGCGGTGGCCAAGGTTCCTCCGAAGGTGAGCATGACCACAGCTACCCCCATGCTGGCACCCGAATTGATACCGAGAATGGAAGGACCAGCCAACGGATTGTTGAAGGCGGTTTGAAGCATCAGCCCCGAACCGGCTAGTGCAGCTCCACAAAGCAATGCTGTTATTGCTTGGGGTACACGGGCTTCCCATACGATGAAACTCCAACTGGCTTTCTCTACTTCTTGTCCAATAAGTGCACGGACAACTGCTTCGGCCGGAATATCTACCGAGCCGAAGAATAGATTGGCGGCTGTCAGTGCTAGAATGAGGACTACCAAACCTATGCTATATGTCGTTCCTTTGTTTCTCATGCTTTTTTGTTTTTCACCACAGAGTTCACGGAGTTTCACAGAGTTTTTATTTTTAGTATTGATGTTTACAGGGAGAATATAATACTCCGTGGTACTCTGTGTACTCTGTGGTGAATAATCACTCCGCTAATTTACTAAAATATTTCAATTCATATTCCGGAAGCAATGTCGGATGAAAGATTTTGATCAAATCTTTCAATACCAGGTCCGGGTGAAACGGAAAATCTTCGTAATATTCCCTGTAAGCCGTATTGCTATGATAGATGTTCCGCTTCTTGAACGCCTCGAAATTAGCATACGGTGAATAATCCTCCTCGATGCTGCTATACGTCTTGTCCGTCGGATGATTATACTTCATCAACCATACATCGGCCGACTGAGCCTTGTCGAATACCGTCTCGAAGCTCAAGGGGACCGCACCGCTGTTGGGATAATGAGCGAATAGATAATCCCCTCCGGCATCCTTGTAGAGCTTGCCGGTGGTGCTTCGTCCTCCCGGTACATACCAAGCCGAACCACTCTTCAGTTCGCACATCACTTTGGGCTTCACAGGTTGGGAAGCGGCTAGGGCTTTCAGTTCGTTGTAATTCTTTTCGACGATAGCGAAGATGCTGTCTGCTTTGGCACTCTGATGGAAGATTAAACCATAAAAACGTATCCATTCAGCACTGCCAAGGGCAGAGGTCTCCATATAGTCGGCACACTCGATGATCGGTACTTTCAATTTTTCTACTTGTCCGTGTCCGCCGCTGTTTTCGTAAGGCGAAAGCATCAGTGCGTCGGGGTGCATGTCGATGATTTTCTCGATGTCGGGATTGGTTCCTTCGCCGGCATTGACGATGGTTCCGTTCTTGCATCCTTCCTGAATTTCGGGCACCTTGATGTGTTGAAGCTCACAGATGCCTCCGATGCTCTCCAAGGCTCCCAGTTCCTTGATGAGGGCACAATGTACACCGGTGTACACCAATGCCTTGCTCAGTGGTGTGCGGACAAGAGTACCTTCGGGTAGGTGATCGGGTACCGGGCTATCCTTATCTATCAGAATGTAGTTCTGGAGGATAGCGGTGGTATCCCACGGATTGCGTAGACGGGCCTCGATGTAGCCGTTGCCCTTTACCAGTGTGAGGTTTTCGGCATACTTCATCGGGATGATTTCCTCTTGGATAAAAGCCGAAGAGGTCTTGCCCCCTCCACCACAAGCGGAGAGAAGCAAGACCAGTGTTACTATTTGGACAGATAGTAGGAGTTTCTTCATATTAGTCATTGATAAACACCATTGCACTAGGGTTGATACCACCCGAATCGAAAGATTGTACTAGCTTACCGCTCTTGTCGAACTGATAAATGGTTCCGTTGGTGGTGTAATCGCTGGTACCTACATAGATGAATCCGGTTTCTTCGTCCACTTCGAGCAAGTAGATAGCTGCTGTGCTGAATGAACTTGGTGCATCTTGCAAGAACGATGTCTCGCTGATGGCTCCGGTACTCGGATTGTAGGTAAAGAACGAGTTGCTGAGTTGCCAATTGGCATCGTAGGTGGCACTAATACAATAAATCAAGTCATTGTTTCCTTCGGTAATTTTTGTCACATCGTTGAGGATGACTTTCGAAGTACCTGTCTTCGGGTCGATGCTCTGAAGAGCTCCCGCCACATCGGCATAATTTCCTTGCGAGATGAGATAAATCTTACCATCTATTTCATATAGTTTGGTCGGATTGTCTACCACGGTGATGGTCTTTTCCAAGGTCATTGTCTTGGCATCAATCACGAATACTTCCTTGTTATAAACCCAGTTGTTCGAACCGTCTACGGTGTACGTGTTGGCTACATAAAGTTTGCCGTCCTTTTCCACGATACCTTCCAAGTTGTCTCCGCCCTTGAAGGTGCCAGCCAACGTCATGTCCTTGATATTCAGTTTAGTCACTTGACCACCGTATTGGGTTACATAAGCATAATCGTCTTCCACATCGATGCAACGGGGAGCCCCTTCACTTTTCGGGAAGGTGTAGCGGGCTTGTTCCTTGGTAGTCATGTCCAAGCGTGCCACGTACATCGAGCCGTTCAATACCACATAGATGTTGTCGTCTTCTTCCATCATGGCATTGGCTACATCACCCATTTGTTTGCCATTGGTTTTCAGATAGACATCGCTTAGGTTTTCCACCTTGTAGTTAGGCATAAAGCTGGTGATGTTCGCATTGTTTGCACCCCAAACTCCTTCGTTCAGGATATATGCCGGATACGTTTCCGGTTCGATTGGCTTTGTGTTTAAGTCATTTTCGTCATCATCGCTACAGCTAGCGAATCCCATGCCCAACATTAGTGAGCAAAGTGCGGTCATTAAAATACTTCTTGTTTTCATGTCTTTATGGTTTTAAAAGTTGAATGTTCCTGTCAATCTCCACGAGCGTCCCGGCATTGGATAATACTTGATGACATCGTATTGTGCATCCGTCAGGTTGATGATTTCGGCTTGCAGACGCAATCCGCATTTCTTCCACTTGAACTCCCTCCAGAGGGTAGCCGTATGCTCGTTGTATCCTTCTATCTCATTGGCTTCGATGTTCTGAGCCAAGTAATATCGTTTGCCCACCATCGTCACCGTATAGCCGATGTTCACCCACGGCATCTCCAGCGTAGCCGATACATTACCGTTGTGTTCGGGGGTATACGGAAGCTGATGCTTGTAGTTCTTCGCCTCCTTGTTGGTCACGTCGAGCGCCTTCTGCCAAGAATAGTTGCCCGACAGGTTCAGATTCACCTTGTTGCCGAACGGAATGGCGGTGGCTAGCGTCACATCGATACCCGTAATATGTACCTTGCCATAGTTCTGCATCTTCCATACATAGGTACTCGGGAAAGCGATGATCTTGTCCTTCACCTCATTATAATAGCCGTCCACGGTGAGCGACACAAAGTCGGTAAAGCTGAACGGAGTACCGCTCCAAGTCAATCCGAGGGTATATTCCGTTGCCTTTTCTGGTCTCAGGTTCGTATTTCCCACGCGGAGATAATACAGGTCACTGAACGTAGGTACACGGAAGGTATTCTTGTACAAGGCACGCACGAAGAATTGTTCCTCTTCCCACGGTTGCCACGAAGCCGAAAGGGTCGGCGAGAGACGCTTGCGGTCCTCAGGTGTATTTCCAGCTTTCACCTCTTCGGTGATGTAGGTAGCCACTACGGTACCCGATACCTTCAGTTGTTTCGTTTGGATGCGGGCATTCAGTGCCGTCAACGAAGTGTATCGTGTAGGCTCCGGCGAATTCAGTCCGTTGGTATGGAGCTTGTTGATGGCTCCGTCTTGCGAGAGCGAGAAAGTCAACCAGTCGATGGGTCGATAGAGCGCCGATGCCGACAGGTAATATTCCTTCTGGCGGTTCGTATCGGTCTGCTTGCCACCGGTGTATTGCGGTCCCAGATCCTCGTATTTGTTCCAGGAATAGTTGTACTTACCCTGTGCTTGCAGACTCCATTTCGAAGAAAATACCTTCTTGTATCGGGCTTGTGCAAAGTAGTTTTCATCCCAAAGGCGCTCGTCCGAAGCCGAATTATAAAGAATCACGGCTCCCGGCAGTCCTCGTTCGGACTTGTAGTAATACGCTTTGGCACTCAGTTCACTGTCATCCTGAAAGGTATGGAAGAAGTTCACTTCGCCCTGCCAGGATTCCACATCGGAGTTGATACGTTTCTCTTCGGTCACTAGCGAACCGTTCTTCAAGGAGAACGGATAGGAACCGTCCGCCCGCAGGTAGTTGGCATCCACCGAAAGGCGAGTGTTGTCACCCAGTTTCTGCCAGTGGCGGAGAGCAGGAGTGAAGTAGCCGAAGGAACCACCCCTCAACTGTACTTGGGTAAAGGTGCTTCGCCCGTTCTCGAAGTGCGGCTTCTCCGTTTCGATGTTCAGTACCCCTGCCGAGGCAAACAATCTGGCAGATTGAAGCAAATTATCATCATGACCGATGGCGAGCGAGAGGTTCGATACATTGTCCAATGAGAAGCGGCCGATATCAATCTGCCCCGCTTGCGTGTTGCTGATAGCCACCCCGTCGTAGCTCACCGCCGTATGGGCAGCACCCAAGTTACGCACGGACACCGTCTTCAAGCCCCCGATGCCCCCGTAATCGCGCACGTTGGTACCGGCAAAGCGCTTCACGGCATCGCCCATGTTTTGGAGTCCCAGGTTCTTCAAGTCCTCCTTGCGGAGCACCTGTACGGAGGTAGCCGATGTAATTTTGGCGGGCATACGTCTGGCGGTCACGGTTACGGCATCCAGTTGATGCACCATCCCGCTGATAGAGTCTTTCTGCTCCTGTGCTGAGGCCATCGACGGAAACAGAGCGACCATAACGAGCCGACATACCCATACACAAATGGCAGGGTTCAGTTTCTTCATAAAAGTAGTTATTAAAATAATGCACTATCTTCACACTCTTTCCTCGAAAGCATGAAGCATGACTTCTGTCTTGCAGGTCTTCTGACTTACCTCGGTTTACTTTGCCTTCCCACCTGATTAGGCAGTGGCGGAGATGTAAGTAAACTCAATCTGTGTAGATGAGGTTCACAGCAACGGGACTGTTCAGGAATTTCACCTGATTCCCTTTTCATCCGTCCCCTCGCAACGGAGGCTCCGGAACAAGACTTTGCAAAAGTAGGGAAGAATTTGGAAACCTAAAAGGAAAGGAAGAATTTTTTTTGGGAAACAATATATTTGTCGAGACAAAAGTAGTTTAAAGAGATGATATATCTGTTGATTGATGTTGTTGTTCAGAGAAAGTAAAAGAGCTTGATAACGCAATGTGTGGTCGTTTAAAAAACAAGATGGTACGTCTTGTTGGAGCATGACGTACCATCTTTCTGCTGTAAGACCATACGTCTTATTGCGATAAGACGTATGGACATTCTAAGGTGCTATATACGGCAAAATCTTTTCCTCAAACAAATCCCGACGGATAATGCGGTAATGCGGATGATAATGCTCGTTGAACTTCCGACTATGATGCACTACATACTTACCCTCTTGGAGCAAATGAGCCAGGAGGGTAGAATCTTCTGAAAAACCTTCGAGGTGAGGGGAGGCGGTGCGGACCGCTTGTTGGATCAATTCCCAGTCGGCTACAAATGTTTGGGTGAGGGTGGTATCGATACCATTGGCACTCGCCATGAAAGCATCGACAAACGTATCCAGTGGTACCCGACCGTCGGCTATCACTTTCAGGTTCACTTGCAGGAAGTTGCCCTGCCAACCGCAAGGAATGTAGTCGGCTTCTTCGAACTTCTCGGCCGACTTGATTTCATGGTTGATGTAGCGGATGACGGCTTCCCGATTGGTCAAGATATGAGCCGGGCCAAAGACATCCTGAAAACTTCCCTTGTAGATGTCTTGTAGGGTAGCTTCGGGGTATCGTTCCAGATAACTGCGGACAAAAGCTTCGCGAGCGGAAGGCTGTTGGCTGCAAGAGGAGAGGAACAATGGAATGCATGCAAGGGTTATGAGTAATGAGATAAATCGGGTCTTCATAATGGCGTTTTGTTTAAAAATTTCAGCAAAGTTAATCTTTTTCTTTTAAAAGTTACTAACGTGGGCGGTTTATTCGTTCACTTTCTGTTTTTATCCGTACATTTGTACCGTCAAGTAAAAATCACATCCTATGAATAGATTGAAACGTTTTTTGGTGGTTCCGCTGTTGTGCCTGGTAGGTAGTGTAGCTGCACAGCTTCCAACGGACGGAACTTGGATTGAACCGAGTGATGAAAATATCCAATATGTGGGTCGTATCAACTTCCAGAACCCGAATGCTCCTTCGTTCACGTATCCGGGGGTACAGATCAATGCACGCTTTGAGGGGACTTCGCTGAAGATGAAAGCTAAGCCGATGAGCGGGTATTTCATGGTGCAGATAGACGGCAGTCAGCCGTTCAAGGTGAGCTTTAATGCTCCGAAAGATTCGGTGGTGACACTGGCTACGGCGCTTCGTAACGAGAATCACGAAGTATGCATCATGTATGCCATCGAAGGTTACCAACGTATACCGGAATTCCGTGGTTTCGGACTGGATGCCGGATGCAAGCTGTTGGCTCCGCCGTATTTGCCGGAACGGAAGATTGAGTTTATCGGCGATTCCATGACTTGTGGTTATGGGGTAGAGACCATGAATGAGAAGGAAGGCTTCTCGGATGAAACCGAAAACCATTATTATACGTATGCGGCACTGACCGCCCGTGCCTTGAAGGCGCAGCATGTGGTGGTAGCGCGTAGCGGTATCGGTATCTATCGTAACTACAACGGTCCGAAGACGGGGAATGCCGACTGTATGCCGAGGGTGTAGGACCAGACGCTCTTCGGGGTGGATTCGGTGAAATGGGATTTCTCCCGTTATACGCCGGATGTGGTGTGTGTGAACTTGGGTACGAACGATGTCAGCACCGATCCGTACGACAAGACGATGTTGGAGAATGCGTACCGCGATTTCTATTATACGCTCCGTGCGAAGTATCCGAATAGCAAGATTGTGTTCTTGAGCGGCTGTATGTTGGTAGGCCGTCGACTGGAGCATGTTCAGTTTGCCTTGGACGGTGTGGTTCGCCAAGCCCGATTGAAAGGGGATGACAAGGTGTATCGTTTCGATATGAGCAGTCAGACCGGTGATTTGGGTTATGGTGCCAGCTGGCATCCTAGCTTGTGGCAGCAAGAAAAGATGGCGAGTGAGTTGACTACTTATTTGCGTGGGTTGATGAAGTGGTTTTAATTACTCGTAATTGTCATTCAGAACGGAACGTAGTGTAGTGAAGAATCTCGAATACATCAACGTGGGTGTATTCGAGATTCTTCGCTTCGCTCTGAATGACAAATTGTGTTAGTAGGTCAAATAAAGCGAATTATTTGATTTTCTGTCGTATCTTGGTCAAGAACGTCCGCATACCTTCCGCATCTTTTCGGCTGATGATATCGAGCAGTTCGTTCAGTTCGGTACGGATACCTTCCACCTGAGCCGGAGTACGAGGATTGAACAGGATTTCCTGCAACAAGTAATCGTCTTCGTTCAGTACCCCACGGGCAATGGCCATGTGACGCTTGAAAGTGGTACCCGGTGCATCCTGATGTTTCATAACCGCTGCAAAGACGAAGGTCGAAACGAACGGAATGGACAAAGAATATGCCACGGTATCGTCGTGCTCATCGAAGGTATATTCGAAGATGTTCAAGCCCAATCCCTGATACAAATCCTTGAAGAAAATCTTTCCCATGTAGTCGCCCTCGCTGATGATGATGGCATTTTCTGTACTCAACTGGTCGAGGTTGGCAAAGGTAGGACCGAACATCGGGTGCGTGGAAACATAGCGGAAGCCGCATTGTTCGTACCATTCCTTCAGACCGGTCTTCACCGAAGCAATATCGCTGATGATGCAATCCTTCGGAAGTACCGGAAGCACTTGATTGAAAGCATCGAGGGTGTATTTCACGGTAGCGGCATTGATGACCAGCTCCGGACGGAATTCCTCGATTTCTTCCAACTTCGTGAAGCGGTAGCAGTTGTACATGAAACGGAGTTTCTGTGGATTCACATCGAATACAGCCGTTTCGTGCTTGAAACTTAATACATCGGTAAAAAAGGAGCCCATCTTCCCAGCTCCTAGAATCAATATTCTCATTGTGTTTTCTTCTATGAACCACGGAGTAACACGGAGTTTCACAGAGTTTATTCTTTTATTTCTTCCGCAGGATTATTAGAAACTCTGTGTGACTCTGTGTTCTCTGTGGTGAATCGTTTACTTATTAATAATCTCCATTTGCTGGCGTACACTTTCTTCGTGGATGGCTTCGAACACCTTCTTGATGAAGTCGGAATCCATACCGCAGAGGGCACCTTGTGCACCGCGCTTGTCGAGGATTTCATTGTAACGGCCAGTCTGAAGAATGGTGACATTGTGTTCCTTCTTGAAAGTACCGATTTCGCGGCATACACGCATACGCTTCGCCAACATTTCGATGAGACTATTGTCGCATTCGTCGATCTGTGAACG
The DNA here is from genome assembly GCA_015060705.1 of Bacteroides sp. GTDB lineage: Bacteria > Bacteroidota > Bacteroidia > Bacteroidales > Bacteroidaceae > Phocaeicola. The sequence continues at coordinate 23,826 of SUXY01000014.1, forward strand.
GAGTTCGCTCAAGCTTTCGGTGGTATGCTTTTCCTTACGGATGACGAGCAAGTTGAGGATGTAGCTCAAGATGTCCGGAGTCACTTGTTGGGAAGCATCACTCCAAGCCGCATCCGGATTGCAGTGGCTTTCGGTGATGAGACCGTCGAAGCCCAAGTCCATGGCTTGCTGACAGAGCGGAGCTACCAATTCGCGCTTGCCACCGATGTGCGACGGGTCGCAGAAGATAGGCAATTCAGGAATACGGCGACGCAATTCGATAGGAATGTGCCACTGTGGAAGGTTACGGTAGATCTTCTTGTCGTAGGAAGAGAATCCACGGTGGATAGCACCCAAACGTTGCAAACCGGCTCCGTTGAAGCGCTGGAGCGCACCGATCCAAAGTTCGAGGTCTGGGTTTACCGGATTCTTCACCAATACAGGAATGTCCACACCCTTCAGTGAGTCGGCCAATTCTTGTACGGCAAACGGGTTGGCGGTGGTACGGGCACCTACCCAAAGTATATCGATACCGGCTTTCAATGATTCTTCTACATGTTTCGGAGTAGCCACTTCGGTAGCAGTAAGCATACCGGTTTCGGCCTTGACACGTTGCATCCATGCCAATCCTTCTACACCAATACCTTCGAAACCACCTGGCTTGGTACGTGGTTTCCAAATGCCTGCACGGAAAATTTTTACACCTTTGTTGGCCAACGCTGTGGCTGTACACATCACTTGTTCTTCTGTTTCGGCGCTACATGGGCCGGCGATAACTATCGGACGTTCCTGTGGAATTCCCGGTAATGCTAATGGTTGTAATTCTAATTCCATAGTCTATATTTTTTATTGTTGTTTTTTCTTTTCTATATAATTGTCATTCAGAGGAACGTAGTGACGAAGAATCTCGAGTGCATAAAGCGTGGGTGTTACCGAGATCCTTCGCTTCGCTCTGGATGACAATTTGTTTTATTACATTATCCCCTTGATTCGTTCCAATGCTTCCGCCAATTTCTCCTCCTTGGCACAAAGCGAAATGCGGATGTAACGCTTGCCGTTGCTACCGAAGATGAATCCCGGAGTGATGAATACGCGGGCTTCGTGAAGCACCTTTTCGGTCAAGTCTTCCACATCGTTGTACGACTCAGGGATGCGTCCCCAAAGGAACATGCCCACTTGGTTGCTGTCGAATGAACATCCCAAGGTCCGCATGATTTCTTCCGCCAATTGACGGCGACGGCTGTATACACAGATGTTGGCTTCTTCATGCCATTCCAAGCTGTTGTTGTAAGCTTGTGCAGCGGCCAACTGCATCGGACGGAACGTACCCGAGTCGATGTTGCTCTTGATTTTCAGAATCCATTGTACGAACTGGGCATTGGTAGCGAGCATCCCTACACGCCACCCCGGCATGTTGTGACTCTTGCTCATCGAGTTGAACTCGATACAGCATTCCTTGGCTCCCGGTACATTGAGGATACTCAACGGTTTCTTGTTCAGAATGAGACTGTAAGGATTGTCGTTCACGATGACAATGTTGTGTTTTCTGGCGAAATCCACCAGCTTTTCGTACAATTCCATGGTAGCATTTGCACCCGTCGGCATGTTGGGGTAGTTGGTCCACATCATCTTCACCCGGCTGAGGTCCATGCTCTCCAATTCCTCGAAATCGGGTTGCCATCCGTTGTCTTCTCTTAAATTATAGTTGACAATTTCACTTCCCAAGATTTTATTTAAAGAAGTATAGGTCGGGTATCCAGGATTCGGAACCAATACCTGGTCACCCGGATTCACGAAAGCAAGTGTCACGTGAAGGATTCCTTCCTTCGAACCGATGAGCGGTTGGATTTCAGTAGCCGGATCAAGGTCTACATCATACCAACGCTTGTACCAGTCGGCCATTGCCTTGCGGAGTTCCGGAATACCTACGGTCGGCTGGTAGCCGTGAACATCGGCACGCTTGGCCTGTTCGCAAAGCACGTTGATTGTTTCTTCCGAAGGAGGCATATCGGGACTACCGATACCCAAGCTGATGACGTTCTTGCCTTCGGCATTCATTTGAGCCACTTCCTTCAACTTCCGGCTGAAGTAGTATTCGCTGACATTCGACAATCTGTCGGCGGGCTGTATCTTATATGGTTGATTCTCCTTCTGCATATTCTCCTAAAATTTTAAGTTCTCTAGTTAATGGTGAAACCGCATCAATGGACTGGCGGAAACGTAGGTAATCCTGGAAGATGACATCCACGTAGAACAAGTATTCCCATTCGCGTCCGATGATCGGGAGGGATTGGATCTTGGTCAAGTTGATTTTGTAGAATGAAAAGATGCTCAGCACTTGCGAGAGACTACCTTCGTTGTGTGGAAGGGAGAAAACAATGGTGGCCTTGTTGGAACGTCCACGTTCGCGGAGGTCATCGGCACGCCAGGAATCGGCTACCACGAGGAAACGGGTGAAGTTATGCTTGTTGGTTTCGATGCCTTCTTCCAAAATCTTCATTCCGTACAAATCGGCTGCATATTTCGAACAGATAGCTGCATGTCCGCGTAGGTTGTTGTTGCGGATGATTTCTGCACTCTTGGCGGTATCGTCTGCTTCCACCTTCTTTAGTTCCGGATGACGTTTCAAGAAGGTTTGGCATTGGGCCAACGCTACCGGATGCGAATGAATTTCGTGGATGTCGCTCCAATTATCTTCCGGCAAGCATACACAATTGTGCTTGATGCGGAGCTTGTGTTCACCAATGATGGTCATGCCGTTATCGCGAAGCAATTCGTAGTTATGAAGCAAACTTCCGGCAATGGTATTCTCAATGGCGAGCATACCGATGACTTGGCTGTCCTGATGCATGTGTTCGAAAATTTCTTCGAATGTATCACAACAGATTAATTCGATTTCTTCGTTCGGGAAGAACTTGTGTGCTGCAATGTCGTGGAAAGATCCCGGTACACCTTGTATAGCTATTCTTTTCATTGGATAATTAGTTTCTATATTAAATAAAAATCCCGCCTCATTAGAAGCGGGATTCATTTTTTATATTACATCAATTCGTTCATCATCAACGTACACATACAAACTCCCGCTTCACTTTGTTGCTAAAGTAAAAGTAAAAATAAAAGAAGAAGAAATATGTTGCGTACAATGCTGTCATACGATATATAGTTTCTTTTTGTTGTTAAACACGATGCAAATGTAATACTTTTCCGAGAAAAACAAATGTTTCGTGAGATTTTTTTTGAGCTTATGCGTATTTATTTGTACTTTTGTATGTAGATAATGAATAAAAACGGAAAGAATATGAAATATAATTTTGATGAAGTTATTGATAGAGGCGGAACAGCTGCCATTAAATGGGAAGGTTTGCAGGAATTATGGGGACGTACGGATTTGATTCCGCTTTGGGTAGCCGATATGGACTTTGCTACCGCTCCTTTTGTGACCGAAGCTATCAAGCAACGTTGTGAACATCCGGTGTTGGGATATACCTCCAAACCGGACAGCTATTATCAGGCGATTATTAATTGGAACAAGGTACGTTATGGATTAGAAGTGGAGAAGGAAATGATTCACTTTGTACCAGGCATTGTGCCGGGACTCGGTATGGCATTGAATACCTTTACTCAAAAGGGAGACAAGGTGATGATTCAGCCGCCGGTATATGGTCCTTTCCATTGGTTGAACACCCGTGGCGACCGTACGTTGGTAACCAATCCGTTGAAATTGGTAGATGGTATGTACCGCATGGATATGGGGGCATTCCGTCGGGATGTCAAGGGATGCAAGGTATTTATTCTCTGCAATCCTCACAATCCGGGTGGAGTGGTATGGACCGAAGAAGAATTGAAGGAAGTAGCTGAAATCTGCTACGAAGAAGGGGTATTGGTCTTCTCGGATGAAATCCACGCCGACTTGACATTGCCTCCTCACAAGCATCGTCCGTTTGCTATGGTCAGCGAAAAGGCAAGAATGAATAGTGTGACTTTCATGTCGCCTAGCAAGGCTTTCAATATGCCGGGATTGACGGCTTCTCATGCCTTGATTTTCAATCCCAAACTTCGTCGGAAGTTCCATGCTTATTTGGAGTCTAGTGAATTGGATTTGGGACATGTCTTTGCTTTTCTAGCGGTAGAAGCGGCTTATAGCCATGGTACCGAATGGCTCGACCAATGCTTGGCTTATATACAAGGTAATATTGACTATGTGGATGAATTTACAAAGCAACATACGCCGAAGATCAAGGTGATTCGTCCGCAAGCATCGTTCTTGGTATGGTTGGATTGTCGGGAAATGGGTTTGTCGCAAGATGCATTGAACGATTTCTTTGTAGACAAGGCTCACTTGGCGTTGAACAATGGGGTAGCTTTCGGCGAAGAAGGCGAAGGTTTCATGCGATTGAATGTAGCCAGTCCACGAAGTGTATTGGAACAAGCCATGAAACAGTTGGCGGATGCTTATGTAAAACTATGATTTTACTATTAATATTATCTTGTCATTCAGACGACCGAAGGGAGGAAGAATCTCGAATTCATCCACCTTTGTGTTATCGAGATCCTTCGCTTCGCTCTGGATGACATTAGCATTAATAGATTATTATCTAAATAATTAACACCATGAAAAAAACAATCTTAACTTTAGCATTGATGCTTGGAAATATACTGACCGGTTGGTGTGACAGTTCGTTGAACATCCTTCCGGCTCCTCAGAAGATCGTCATGGGAGAGGGTACCTTCGTTGTAAAGAAAGGATTAGCCATTGTTTCTACAGATGCCAACGATTTTTCAGCCAATTTCCTTCAAGACAAGTTAGAAGAAGTTTTCGATTTCCCGATTACCCTCACTCGTCAATCAGTGAATGAAGGTTTCATACGTTTCGAGACCGACAAGAGCCTTCCGGAAGAAGGATATCGCTTGGATGTTACTGCAAAGGGTATTACCATTGTTTCGGCTACTCCAGCAGGAAAATATTATGGTGTACAAACCTTGCTTCAACTGTTCCCTTCAGAAGTCTATTCCGGTGAACATCTTCGTTTGAAGGAATACCCCATGGAGGTAGTAACGGTAGAGGATGCACCTCGTTTCGGTTATCGTGGATTCATGCTCGATGTATCGAGAACCTTTTTCGAATTGGATTATCTGAAAAGATACATCGACTGGATGTCTTTTCATAAACTTAACAAGCTTCATTTGCATCTGACCGATGACAACGGTTGGAGAATCGAAATCAAGAAGTATCCGGAATTGACTCGTAAAGGGGCTTGGCGAGGTAAGAATGAACTGATTCCTCCGACCTATCTCTCTGGTTCTGAAAAATATGGTGGTTACTATACTCAGAAGGAGATGAAAGAGTTGATAACTTATGCCCAGCAACGGAACGTGATGATTATTCCGGAATTTGACCTTCCGGGACATGCACTTTCGTCCACGGCTGTCTTTGGTAATGTGACTTGTGGTACACATACCGATAAGCCGTCTGCTTGTGGTGAATTCGACAATGTGTGGTGTGTAGGAAAAGAAAGCAACTACCGCATTATCGAAGATATCATCAAGGAGTTGGCGGATCTCTTCCCTTCACCGTACATCAACATCGGTGGAGATGAAGTGGTGTTCGACTACTGGGCGCAATGCGATGAATGTCAGGCGTTGATGAAGAAGGAAGGCTACAAGGATGTGGAAGAACTGCATGGACACTTCGTTCGGAGAATGGAAGACATCATCGTGAAGCATGGCAAAGTGATGATGGGATGGGACGATATTCAAGATCACGGCGGATTACGTCCGAGCTCTACCGTGGTGGCATGGCGAAGCCAAAAGAAGGGTTTGGAATCAATCAAGAAAGGTCAGCCTACGGTGATGCAGACAGGAGAATACTTGTATCTCGACATGAAGTATACTCCGGCAGAAAGAGGTCATAGTTGGGCTGCTATCATTCCGCTCGAACGAATATATAGTTATGAGCCGTACCAGGATTTGCAGCTCACACCGGAAGAAGAAAAGTTGTTGATTGGTGTGCAAGCCGGACTTTGGACAGAGTTGATGCAATTCCCGCCTCGTTTTGCAGAATATCAGATTTTCCCTCGCTTGTGTGCATTGTCGGAAATTGGTTGGAGTGCCAAGGAAAAGAAGAATTACGCTGACTTCTATGGACGAATGGTAAACAAGCATTACGACCGATTGTATGCCATGGGTATCGCTTTCCGTGTGGAACCTCCAAAGGTGGTCTACGAAGATGCTCAGTTGAAGGTGACTCCTCCTTATCCGTCGGCAGTAGTCAGATATACTTTGGACGGTACGGAACCAATGGCTACATCGAATGTATGCCATGGAACGATCATTACAGATGCTCCAGAAAAATTCCGTTTCAGTACATTCTTCAACCGGAATCTGAAGAGTATTGCGGTAGGAGCCGAGAATGTGGAATTGCATCGTTATCTCACACCGGAAGTAAGTGTGGAAACCGATATCGAACTGTTGGCCAACAATAAGCTGGAAACTATTACCTCTTATAATTTCAATAGAATGATACGTAGCAAGACACGGGTAAAGGCCGGTCAGACGCTGACTTATACCTTTAAAGAACCAGTGGCATGCAAGACGATTCATGTACCTACGGGGTATGCAGCCCTTCCGTTCTATGGGGTAAGCGATGGTTATGTGGAATATTCCTACGACGGGGTGAACTTCATCAAGGGAGAGGATTTCTACCGCTATCATGCGTATATTCGCAATCCGGAAGCTCCTGTAAAAGCCGTTCGTATCGTGATTACAGATACCAATGATGGTTGGTCATGCTGTTTCCAGAATTTGAAGATTGAATAAGAATCCTACAGTTTGTCATTCAGACGACCGAAGGGAGAAAGAATCTCGATAACATTCACTAAGTACGTTTGAGTGGATGTTTTCGAGATTCTTCGCTTCGCTTTGAATGACAATTTATGTCAACAGATTTATTGTTTTAGAACGGAATGTTCTTTTGTTGTTCGAAGTTGTTATATTCTCCGCTAATGTTAGCACCATTTTCCGGTGCAAGTTCGATTGCTTTTTTCATGTCTTCCATGGAACCGGCTTTGTCACCTTTCGCTAACTTTACGCGACCCCGTTCGTGATAAGCTTGGGCAAAGTTCGGATTGATTTCCAAGGCTTCGTTATATACACCGATAGCATTATCGTATTCTTGTTTTGCCAAGAAGTAGCTACCCTTTAAGATATACGCCTTTTCATTGAACGGATTCAAGGCAAGCACCTGGTCGATGAGTTCCATAGCCTTTTCTTCTTCACCGCTGACTGCCAGGATTTCTCCTTTCAAAAGCAAGGCATTTTCATCTTCCGGATTCATGGAAAGCAACTTTTCAATGTCTTCGTTGGCATCCTTGGCTTGGCGCATTTGCCACAATACTTCCGCACGCATCTGATAAGCTTCCGCAAATTCTTCATTCAGCATAATCGCTTTGGTCAGCATAGCAATGGTTTGGATACCGTTGTTCAAGCCGAGAGCCGCTTTCGCTGCCAAGAAATAAGTCGCCGGATCTTGATCACACAATGCCAATGCCTTTTGACAAGCATCGTTCATGGCTGTATAATCTTCTTGCATGTAACACAAGCTAGCCAACGATTGGAAAACCACCGGTTGGTCGGGAGCTATTTCCGTCATGCGTGTCATCAGCTGGCGTGCATCATCCATACGATTGACACGGATGTAGCAAGTTGCTTGATGATTCATGGTTTCCAAATCTTCTTGGATAGCGGTGGCTTCTTCGAAGCATTTCAGCGCATAGGTGAGTTTACCTATGCGCATAGCTCGAATGCCGTCGTATTTCAAAATGTCGAAGTTTCTTTCTTTGTTGTCTTCAGTTTTCTTATTACCTCCGAAGAGGGATGAAAAGATTCCCATAATGTTTATTTTTCAACTGTAATTGTAAAGTTTCTCATGTATATTTCCTGTTCCTTATCCTGGGTGTTGGTGAAACGGATAGCCTTGACCGGAGTCTTTTCACCATTCACACGGATGCGGTTCTTGTTTTGTTGGAAGTCCACTTTCTGCCAATCCTGACCGTTGGTAGAGATTTCCAATGTACCCCATGCAGCTACTTCCGGCTTTCCGAAGTCGATGTCGATAGTCATCAATGGATATACTTTGTCCAGTTCGATACTTATGAAGCCCTTGCCTTGCCACTTGATGACTTCATTGGCTGGAGAAACCAAGATGCGGTTGGTCTTCTGACGCAACGGGAGGTTTTTGAGTTGGTTTACATCGCTGGTCAATGTATGTGGAATGTAATCTGTCTTTCCGTCCAAAGCAGTACCGTATTTGTTGTTGTACATTTCAACAACCTTAGCGAATGTCTGGTCAATCAATGGCTTGATGACGAGGCCTGCAGTCTTTACACCCGGTTGGTACGGATTCTGATTGTAGGTTTGGTCTATATCGAACATTTGTTGTTGCAAAGCCTTGACATGCTTGTACTTGCGAAGGAAAAGTTCCTGATTTTCTACATTGTATGCTTCGAGCATGGTGAACACTTCCTGTCCGGTTTCACCCATCAGCTTGTGCTGAACTAACCATGGTTTCATTTCAGAAATCAATGCAGGATTTTCCGTAGTAGTCATGAGGATATCGGCTGCTTCTTGCATCAACGTGAAAGTATCAAGTAAAGCCAAGAGATCTTCCATCGGATAGGTACCCTTGTTTAGGTATTCGTTCAGGAAACGTTCGGCTACAGGTCTCAATGCCACCGATTCTTCACGACGATAGCCATGTCCATTAGGACCGAGGTCGGAGTTGTGGGTAGCAAAGATTTCCAATTCTTTCGCAGCACTTGGTAAGATTTCCTTCATGGCATCTTTCCAAGCCTTGTCGCTATCATATTTGTCCGGATTCCAAGCATAGGAAGCAACTCCGTAAACCGCAATCAACGATGATTCGGCATGTTCCATCGGATTGGTTACAAAGCCCGACATCAAGTTGGCAATGTGGAGATCATTACCATAGACTGGACCCATCAAGAGGTGGTCGCGTACATAGTCGGATACCGGGAAGTTCCACCATACGTATGCCGGACGCTGGATCAGATTGTTAATCCATTTCATACCACCTTTTTCGGTATCGCCTTCGTACATATCAGCAATTACACGGTCGCCTGTCCACATGATGTGGATACTTGGATTCAATTTGGTGCCGAGTGTAGTCAGGTATCCACCTTTCACATTCGACCAACTCTTGTTGTATTCAGTCGGACACATGATGAGCGGTGTAACATCTTTCTTCACCTTCACGAATTGTTCATCGATGTAGTTCAGCAATTCTGCTTGACGGTCCGGGTTGGTACCTTCACCGGAAATATCATCGAAGAAGACAGCGAATGAGCGAACGCCCAATTCATACATCTTCTGGAACTTACCCAACAAGTTGTCACGGTCTTCCTGATTCCACTTGATGTCCTTTCCCGGATGGATAGCCCACACGAAGTTCACTGCATTTTCTTTGGCAATCTGAACCAATTCCTTGATTTGCTTGGCTTCTTGTTCCGGATATGGCAGACGCCAGTTAGGAGAACTGTGGTATGGATCATCCTTCGGACCATAGATATACGTATTCATCTTGTTCTGTCCGTAGAACTTCAAATGACGAAGACGGGCTTCATGGCTCCAAGGAGCACCATAGAACCCTTCCACTACACCACGGAAGGTGATTTCCGGATAGTCGGTAATATCAGCAACCGGCAATTGGTTGTCTTTCAACAATTGTTCGAGTGTTTGTAATGCATAGAATGTTCCTTGTTCGTCATTTCCTGCCAAAACAATTTCCTTCGGTTGGATACGGAGGAAGTAACCTTCTTTCTGCTTCGGAATAAACTTGTTGTATTTACGGACAGCTTTATCGCCTCTTTCACCGATAAATACCTTGATGCCTTCTTTGGCTGCGTAGTTTCCGCCAAGCAGTGTTTTCAAACCACTGACTGCATATGGATTGGCTTCATTTTCACCATTGAGCAAGTAGTTGCCATTCAATTCAATGGTTTCTGTGGTAGCCTTGATTTGTTGAGGAGTAGGTTGCACATCAATCTGTTGTGCATAGCCAGTCATGCTTGCCATGAAGCAGATAGTTGCTAAAAAAGTCTTCTTCATATTCATATATAGTAAAAAGATTAAGATTCTTAGGCAAAGATAGTATTTATGAAGATAGAATACCATTTTTGATGTGTATTATTTCTTCCGAGAGTAAAAAAGAAATCACCGTATTTACTTTTTCCTTATCAGCATTCAGTTGTGATAACAGTTCTGCTACCGGATAAGAAGACGTGTTCAACTTCTCCAATATCTGATTCTTTAATTCCTGAAATTCTCCCTCTTTCAGACCGGTCTGATGTTTTTGCAAACATACGTCACATTGCATACAGTTATGTTCGTTCTTTTCTCCGAAATAGCGAAGAAGCATCCGACTACGGCAATTTTCTTCTGCCGAAGCATAATCCAGCATGGCTTTGATGCGAGCTACATAACTTTCCTTCCTGTCTTCATAAACCTCCCGACTAAGGTGAAGGTATTTTTTCTCCAGTCTCTCGCGCGTGTATATGATATATGGTGTCTTTTTTCGAGGAATGTAATGCAGAATACGTCGTTTGGTCAGCATCACCAACGTATCGTAGATCTGTTGACGCGTAAGTCCTGTGCGGATTTCCAATGATTCTTCGTTGATGTAAGCATAATCGGTGAATAGTCCAGTATACGAACGAAGAATGATGTTGAGTAACTTTTCGGTATCCGAATCGAATTCCTGCAATTTGTATAATTCATCTCTGCGGAGCAAGAAGATGAGTCGGGACGCATTGTCTTGTTCATCGGTGTATTCTAGGTAGCCTGCACGTGTTAGAATTTTCAAGGCACTGTCCACTTGAATTGGAAAATGTTTGAAGTTCCGGCAAAATTCATCGATGTTGAAGGCATAGGTACATCCTAAGCCGTCACCCATAGCCATTTGGTAGTAATAGTTGAGGTCTTCGTATACCTCCCGGATGTATTCTTTGTCGGGGAAGGTATCGGTGATGCGTTTGTTCAAGTTCGTCTTGTCACTTTTGGCAAATAGCAATACGGCATAGGCTTTCCTGCCATCGCGACCGGCACGACCGGCTTCCTGAAAGTAGGCTTCCGGTGAATCAGGCATGTCTACATGAACAACGAGACGTACATCAGGCTTGTCGATTCCCATGCCAAAGGCATTGGTTGCCACCATGACGCGGTGTTCTCCGGTTAACCAACTTTTTTGTCGTTGGTCTTTAACGTCGTTGTTTAATCCTGCATGATAGAAAGTAGCAGTGATTTGGTTGTTGCATAAGAGTTCTGCTACTTCACGGGTACGTTTGCGGTTACGGGTATAGACAATGGCAGAACCATTGACTTTGTTCAAAATATGAAGGAGCTCTTCTTGCTTGTTTTCCGTATGTCGGACAATGTATGCCAAGTTCTTCCGTTCAAAACTCATTCGGAAGGTTTGGCTTCCTTCTCTAAATCCCAATTTCAGTTGGATGTCTTTCACTACTTCGGGAGTAGCCGTTGCGGTCAATGCCAAGACGGGAACGTTGGGAAGAAGGGTTCGGATATCGGCTATTTTAAGGTATGCAGGGCGGAAGTCGTATCCCCATTGGGAGATACAATGGGATTCGTCGACGGTAATCATGCTTACCTTCATGTGTCTGAGTTTGGTTTGGAAGATTTCCGTGTCTAGACGTTCAGGAGATATATACAGGAATTTGTAATCACCGAAGATGCAGTTCTCCAGTGCTACTAAGATTTCTTCCCGAGTCATACCAGAGTAAATGGCCAATGCCTTGATTCCTCGTTCGCGAAGATTGCGCACTTGGTCTTTCATCAAAGCGATCAGTGGGGTGACGACTAGACACAATCCTTCCTTGGCCAATGCCGGTACTTGGAAGGTAATGGATTTACCTCCACCGGTTGGCATGAGTCCCAAGGTATCGTGTCCTTCACCGATACTGTTGATGATTTCTTCCTGAATCCCTCGGAAGTTATCATATCCCCAATACTGCTTTAATATCTCTAGGTACGTCATTATACATTTTTCCCTCCCGTATGAGGGGAGGGAAAGGATTATTAATTCATTTCTTCAGTTGGTTTGATGTCTTCAATCTGTAATTGTACTTCACCACGTTTGTGAGTGTTTTCCTCGATGGTGTAACAGATGTCGAACGAACGCTTGGTCTTGATGTAACGGGCTTGCGAACTCTGTCCGAAAGCGATGCCGTTCATGACATTGTTGGATTTATTGTCTACCAATTCCAACTTGATGTGTTCCTGTTCACGTCCTACCACCTTGCTGGTACCATAATCGTACACATGGTGCGTACAGAATACCGGTTTGTGGTTGTCCGGCCCAAAAGGATTGAATCGCTTCAAGTCCGAATGGAATTTCGGAGTGATATCCCGGAAATCTATTTCAGCATCGATGTCGATGACCGCACTTCGTTGTTCCGGCAAGATGTTGTTGGCTACATATTCCTCGAATCGGCGGGTGAATTCTTCCACATTTTCCGCTTTCATCGACAAGCCGGCAGCATAGGTATGTCCACCGAAGTTTTCCAGCAAATCGCGACAATGCTCGATGGCCTTGTATACATCGAATCCCGAAACCGAACGTGCCGAACCGGTAGCCAAATCATTGGTACGAGTGAGAACCACAGCCGGACGATAGTAGATTTCAGTCAAACGGGATGCCACGATACCAATCACGCCCTTGTGCCATTCCTCGTTGAAGATAACGATAGTACGGCGTTCGGACAAGTCTTCCAACTCTTCGACAATCTTGTTGGCTTCCTCGGTCATGGCCTTGTCCAAATCCTTGCGGGTTTCGTTGTATTGGTTGATTTGGTTGGCTTTCTCCAAGGCAGTCGAGAAGTCTTTTTCTACCAATAATTCTACCGCTTCCTTACCGTTCTGGATACGACCGGAAGCATTGATGCGAGGACCAATCTTGAAGACGATATCCCCTACAGTGATATCTTTATCGGTCAATCCACAAACATCAATTATCGCCTTCAATCCCACACTCGGGTTTGAATTCAATTGTTTCAAACCATGATAAGTCAAGACACGGTTCTCGCCCATAATCGGTACAATATCCGATGCTACACTGACCGCTACCAAATCGAGTAGGGGAGTGAGCTGATAGAATTCAATGCCATTGTTAATCGCAAATGCCTGCATGAACTTGAATCCGACACCACAACCGGAAAGGTGTTCGTATGGATACGTTGCATCCGGCCGCTTCGCATTCAAGATAGCGACGGCTGGTGGCAATACATCATCGGGTACATGGTGGTCGCAGATGATGAAATCAATGCCCTTTTCCTTGGCATACGCAATTTCGTTTACCGCCTTGATACCGCAGTCCAGGACGATAATCAGTTTTACACCTGTTTCATAAGCATAATCCACTCCTTTGACTGATACCCCATAACCTTCTTCGTAACGGTCAGGAATGTAGTAGTCAATGTTGGAATAGAATTGCTGGAGAAACTTGTAGACTAGTGCAACGGCGGTTGTACCGTCTACGTCGTAGTCCCCATAAACCATGATACGCTCTTTCCGGCCCATTGCTTCATTCAAACGGTCTACGGCAATGTCCATATCCTTCATTAGGAATGGGTCATGCAGTTCGTTGAGCTGCGGACGGAAAAATCGTTTGGCCTCTGCTGCAGAAGATATCCCTCTTTCTAACAGCAACTTGCAGAGTACAGGACTAATTCCTGTCTCCTTTGCTAGTGCCTTAGCTGCTTCGGTCTGTTCTTGGCTTGGAGGTTGATAATTCCATTTGTTATTCATTTTATATATGTTTTTTCTTTTTTTTCTTCTCTCGGAGGATAGGTTTTGACCCTATTTAGGCAACCTATCATATTCAATCCGTAAAGTTAGGAAAAAACAAATAAAAATACCGCTAATTCCGTCGATATTTTAACGGAATTAACGGTATTAATGAAAATATAGCTTAATAGACTATTATTTGAGGCCTAATTTCTTAGCGATATCCTTTGGAAGAGCATCCTTGTGAACAACGATGTTCATAGTTTTGTAACGAACAAATGCCTTAGATGCATACCAAATACCATTGTACTTGCTGTTAGTACCCCAAGAGTTCTTTACCATGTAATATTCATTACCTTCCTGATCCTTAGCGATACCGAAGATCTGCATACCGTGGTCGTCAGTAGTTTCGTAGTTGTCGTATGCCAACTGACGTTCTTCTTGAGTCACCCACTTCTGTGGCTGTGGCTTAGTATTGAGCTTCTTTTCTTCCGGCTTCAACTTCAACCAGTGTGCCATGTCAGAGCCGCTCAATTCCTGAGCCTTTTCAGCATCCGGCATAGTAGCTACACCATTACGAGTAAAGCCGCTTTCACTTACGTCAGAACCCCAAGCGATAGTATAACCGTTCATGATGGCATTGTCGAATACCTGCATGAATTCGTCGATAGGCAAGTTGTAAGATTCAGCCCAACGCCAGTTGTCCTGGATTTCAAGAACGAAAGAAGAATAGAATGGGTGGTGAGTATAAGAAGTCAAAGATACATAGTCATCAGCATTCAAGCCCAATGATTCGTAGAATGACTTCGGAGTGTATTCCTTACCATTGTAAGTGAACTTTTCCGGACGTTCACCCAAATAGATGTCATGAATAGAAGCGATAGCCTTCTTCCACAACAATTGGTTGTTGGCATCTTTTTGCAAGCTGCGGAGTCTACCCTTTGCGATAGCTTCAACTACAGCGTTACTTACAGCTGTCAATTCAGTGTGGTTACTCAAAGTATCACCATACATTACACCCGGACGCATTTCAGCTTCAGGAACCATACCGAATGTTTCCATACCATAAAGTACATCGTAGAATGAACCACCTTGTGAGAAAGATACGTCACCGTGAGTACGAACAGCCTTGTCAGCACGATCCAAATAAGTATTGTGAACCAAGAACATTTCTGACAAATCGTATTCACCCTTGCCCATACGGAGCAATTCAGATTCGATGAATGCCAATGAAGAGTAGCACCAGCATGTACCGGCACGATTTTGGTTCTTAACCGATGTGATAGGGTTTTCCTTTACAACTGTAAATACGAAACCTTCTTCTTTGTTGGCTTCTTGAGCCATACCGCTAACACAGAACAAACCGAGAGCGGCAGCAGTTAAAAGTTTTTTCATTTTAGTAGATATTTAAATTAGTAATTTATTCATTCATAATGTCTTCCACTTCTTCTACGGTGATAGGAATACGCTTTTCACCGAGGAAACGTGAACCGTCAGGAGTAATCAAAATGTCATCTTCCAAACGGATACCGCCGAAGTCCTTAAAGCTTTCAATGGCATCGTAGTTGATGAAGTCGAGATGCATGGCTTCAGCTCTCCACTTGTCAATCAAGGCAGGGATGAAGTAACAACCTGGTTCATCGGTCATGACGAATCCTTCCTGCAAACGACGGCCCATACGGAGAGAAGCCAAACCGAATTGGGTAGAAGGACGTGTTTCATCATCATAACCAACATAGATTTGACCTAAGTCTTCCATGTCGTGAACATCAAGACCCATCATGTGACCCAATCCGTGAGGGAGGAACAAAGCGTGTGCACCAGCAGCAACTGCATCGTCCACATTACCCTTCATCAAGCCCAAGTCTTTCAAACCTTGTGCCAATACCTTACATACTTCCAAATGTACTTCCTTATATGTGATACCCGGACGAGTCAGTTCCAAAGCCTTGCCATGGCAAGCCAATACGATGTTATAAATATCTTTTTGACGGCCTTCGAACTTACCGCCTACTGGTACGGTACGAGTATGGTCCGAACAATAGTTGCTGATTCGTTCTGCACCGGCGTCGGTCAACATCATACGACCTACTTCCAAAGTATGGCTGTGGTCGTGGTTGTGTAAGGTTTCGCCATGTTGAGTCAAAATAGTAGCAAATGAAGTCTTGCTTCCGTAAGAAGCCGCAATACCTTCCAGTACACCGGCAATGTATTGTTCGCTTACACCCGGCTTGCAAAGACGCATGGCTGCGGTGTGCATTTCATAACCGATGTTACAAGCCAAGTCAAGCTCGATGATTTCGCAAGCTTCCTTCACAGCACGGAGATCAACTACTGCCTTGATGAGTTCCAAAGAAGCATATTTATTGACGATGGATGCCTTGATGCCTGTCAATGCTTCCAACCAAATCATGTTGTCATATCTGTAAGGAGGAAGGAAGTGTACCTTTCTACCTTGTGAGATGGCTTTGCCTACCACTTCCCAAAGTTGGGTAAGCGGCATGGTCTTCTGGACACCTACCTGAGCAGCCAAGTCCTTGATGCTCGGTTGAGGACCCATCCAGATGATGTCGTCGATGTCTACATCATTGCCGAAGAAGATATCTTCACCGGCTTCGATATCCAATACCCCTGCATAACCCGGATGCGATTGTCCGAAGAAATAGAGGAATGAACTGTCTTGACGATATTTGTAACAATTGTCCGGATAGTTGGCAGGCGCTTCGTTGTTGCCCAACAAAAGGATAATGCCACTTTCAACCTTGTTTCTCAGTGCCTGACGGCGTCTTTCGTATGTACTAGACTCAAACATAATATTATGAATTGTGAAACTTTTTAAAACTTAGTTTTTGCAAATGTAATACTTTTCTCTTGATTTGTTGTGTCATTTTACAATTAAAAAGATAACTTTGTCCACGTTTTTTGGAGAAATAATTAGATAAACGGGTAATTGGCATGATAAAGATAGACGAAAAGACAGCTTTGGTGCTTGAAGGTGGTGGAATGCGTGGCGTTTTCACTTGCGGTGTGTTGGATTATCTGATGGACCAAAAAATCAGTTTTCCGTATGCTATTGGTGTCTCTGCCGGAGCATGCAACGGTCTTTCCTACATGTCCCATCAACGGGGGAGAGGGAAATTCAGCAACATCGACCTCTTGGCCAAATATAAATATATAGGAATACGTCCGTTGGTGAAGAAGCGTGGATTGATTGACCAGCAGTTGTTGTTCCATCGTTTCCCCGACAGAATCCTACCTTATAATTATAAGGCATACGCCGAAAACCCGGGCCGTTTTGAAATGGTCACGACCGATTGCATGACCGGACGTGCCTGTTATTGGGAAGAGAAATTCGATGAGAAACGCATTATCGATATTGTGAAGGCATCGAGCAGCTTGCCGTATGCTTGTCCGATTATTTATGTGGACGGGCGTCCAATGCTGGACGGAGGCATTGTCGATTCCATTCCCTTGCTCCGTGCTTATGAGCTAGGTTATGACAAGTGTGTAGTGGTGCTGACCCGCAACAAGGGTTATCGCAAATCCACTAAAAAGGTGCCCGTACCTAGTTTCATCTATAAGAAATACCCTCGTTTGAGGGTGGCGTTGCGCAATCGTAACAAGATTTACAACGAGCAACTGGAATTGGTGGAACGTCTGGAAGAGGAAGGAAAGATTATTGTGATTCGTCCCGAAAAACCAATTGTGGTGGGACGTATGGAGACCAGTGTAAAGAAATTGACAGACTTGTACGAGCAGGGTTATGCTTGTGCCAAGAAGGTGATAGAAGGATAGAACTATGCAGTACATAGGAGAAATCATATCGTTGACCGTTGCCGTATCGTGGACCATTACGGCACTCTTTGCCGAAGTAGGTAGCAAGCGGTTGGGGTCGTTGCAGATGAATGTCATCCGCATGTTGTTGTCGTTATGTATGTTGGGAGCTACCTTGTGGTGGTTTACCGGTTCTCCTCTTCCACTTTATGCGGATGGGAAAGCGTGGTTCTGGCTTTCCATGTCGGGATTCGTAGGATACCTTTTGGGGGATTATTGCCTCTTCAACTCCTATATCTGGATAGGCTCGCGCTTCGGTCAGCTCTTCATGACGTTGGCTCCTCCTACGGCTGCCATTGCTGGATTCTTTATGTTGGGTGAAACCTTGTCATGGAATGCTTGGTTGGGAATGTTGGTCACACTCACCGGTATCGGTATTTCGGTATTGAACAAAGGTACATCCCATAAGATTTCGTTGAAGCTTCCATTGAAGGGAGTGCTTTTCGGTATTGGTGCCGGTATCGGGCAAGGGGTAGGCTTGGTCTTGAGCAAAGTCGGCATGACCTATTATGAAGTGTCCATTCCGGCAGGCGAGGAGATGGTTGCCGATTTGATGCCTTTTGCTTCCACGTTCATCCGTGCCGTGACCGGAGCCATTGGTTTCCTTTGTGTGATGGCTTTCCAAAAGCAATTCCATACCCTCGCCACTTCGGTGCGTGACCGCAAGGGGATGAATGCCGCCGTATGGGCCACTATTACCGGTCCTTTTATCGGAGTATCCCTTTCGCTCATGGCGGTGCAATATACAGAAGCAGGTATCGCTTCCACGTTGATGGCACTTACTCCGGTCTTCATCATCTGGCCGGCCCATTTCTTCTTCGGTCAGAAGGTGACGTTCAAGGAAGTGGTCGGTGCTTGCATCAGTGTGATAGGGGTGTCGTTGTTCTTTATTTGATTTCTGTCAGAAGTTTATTTGTTCGTTTAGGGTTAATTCCGTAAGTTTGCAATATGTTTGAAAAGGAAATTCAGGAATACGAAGCTTTGTTGAAGGTTTATCGGGAGAAGGTAACCGACCGTATGGCGATGGACGATCTGAAAGAGTATAATGAAATACTTTTTTCAGCTCATAGTTGTGCCATCGAAGGTAATTCCTTTTCCGTGAACGATACCCGGGAACTGAAGGAAAAAGGATTGGGTGTGATTCCTCAAGGCAAGACGTTGTTCGAGGCGTTCGAGATGCTTGATCATTTCAAGGCATACGAATACCTTTTCAATCAGCCCGAAGCACCGCTTTCAGAAAGCTTGTTGAAAGAAACGCATCGTATTCTCACGGAGCATACGTTGACTTATCGGCATCCCGATGCCAAGCCGGGCGAATATACCGAGACCGATATGTGTGCAGGTGATACCATTTTCGGCGAACATGAGCAGCTGATAGCGCGGATTCCTCAATTGTTGGCTTCCACTCAGCGGGCGTTGGACGAAGGAAAGGTTCATCCCGTGGTGTTGGCTGCCCGTTTCCATGGCTTTTATGAATACTTGCATCCGTTCCGGGATGGCAACGGACGCATCGGTCGTTTGTTCTCCAATTTCATCCTTCATAAAATGGGGCATCCCATTGTCATCATCACACAAGAAAGTAAGGAAGAATACATCAATGCCTTGCGTTTCATCCGTATTGAACGGACGGATGAACATTTGGTCTCTTTTTTCTTTCAGACAGCCTTGAACCGGATGCGGCATGAAATAGAGGAAAAAAAGAAGCAGAGCCGTATCATTTCATTCCTCTTTTAGACTTTTCGCTTCTTTCTTCAAGGCTCTTATCTAGCTATCATTTTCATTTCAAAAATCGTATCATTCACCGATGTGCTGTCCTTGCCTTCCATCTTTACCAAGAAGTCGGTGGCCAACTGATGCCCTTGTGCCGATGCTTGTTGGAAGAGGCGCTTCGCTTCTTGATTGTCTTGAGGAACTCCCTTTCCTAATTGGTACATTCGTCCCAAGTTGAATTGGGCTGTAGGTAATCCTTGTTGGGCAGCTTTGGTCAGATATTCCGCTCCTTTTGCCAAGTCTTTTTCAAAACCATGCCCCTCGATATAGAAGGTAGCCATGTTGTATAAGGCTACCGGATTATTCAAGGCGGCCGACTTTTGGATATAGTACAAAGCATCCCGGATGCTGGTATAAGTCCCATAACCGAATGTATGCATATAGCCCAAGTTGTTCATGGCATCGGTATTGCCATGGGCAGCGGCCCTTCGGTATAGTTTGAAGGCTTCCTTGTAGTCCTTCAATACCCCCCAACCGTTTCTGTAAAGGCTTCCCAAGCCTACCATTGCTTGCGGATGACCTTGAGCCGCTCCCATGCGTAACCATTTCTTGGCTTCGTTGAAGTCTGTGTCCGTACCGATGCCCAGGGTATAAATGTAACCCAAGTTATTCTGTGCATCGGCATTTCCACCCTCGGCAGCTTGAATGAAAAGCCTTCTTGCCTTGTCGTAATCTTTTTCTCCGCCTTGACCTTGGAAATACATGTCGCCCAATACATATTGACAACGACTGGCAGAGTCTATCCCGGCCAACTTTGCATAAAGCTTTTTGGCTTCTTCGTATTCCTTTTGTTGATAGAGGCTCTCGGCCTGAGCATAGAGCGATTGTACATCACCCAATGTCCAAGTATAAATTCTATTATGGAATTTCAGCCCTACTATCCCTAGCAGAAGGAATAGAGAGGTTCCAATGGATAGAACAAGCGTTTGTTTCTTCTTCATCATTTCTTTAATCTAAGTTTCACCAATACCGGATTGCTGTCTTCCACCAATTTAGGGAAAGGAGGCTTGGCACCTTCTTCGAAGAACTTGAAGGCATCGACCAGCACGTACAGGTAGCCATCCTTCTGGAAGCCTTTCTTTCCGTTGAGAATGTTATGCGAAAGTTCCAATGGTGGCAAGTATTCGTCCAAATCGTTTTTGAAACCCTTGTTGGAGTAGGTCTTCGCTTTTCCGTTCTTGGGACAGAAGCCGAAACCGCTCTTGTTCTCCCAATCGCTTCCTACGGAGTAACGATAGAACACCCCTGCATCGGTTGCTATTACGTTACCCAAGTAATGCTTGGAATTCACATCGGTCATCGTTAAATCTAAAACAATCATTCTAACCATAAATTCATAATCTGCCATTTGAGGATGGCGCTTGATTACATACCATGGTTCGAAAGTGACAGCATCCTTGGTGCGGTAAATGGTATCCTGATGGTAATGGCGCAACCAGAAATCGTTGTTCGCATATCCGTAATTCATCGGCCAACCATCGTTTATAGCGGAACCTCGTTTTGGGGTGTGGGGCTTGATGTGAAAAAGACCGTTCGGCTTTTTGTACTCGATGGAGTCGGTTTGTATGTTTTCTGCATAAAACAAGTAAGGCCCGTCGGGATTGGCACGGCCGTCGGTACTAATTTTGTCTCTGTAATAAAAATATTCCGTTAAACTTTCGTAGTGGAAGATTTCCCGATTGTTCAGTATGGCCATATATTCACGGAAATGGTACAGGCTATCCATTTTGTCGAAAGAACCCAAATATTCTCCATCCAGTGAGAATTTGCTATAATTGTATTTTCCGTGGTCAGGTACATATACATAGTTGTCATCGAGATTGAAAGCAGCTTCCGTAACGGAAAGTTTGTTGGTAATTTCTCCTGGCCCTTGTCCAATCTTCAACAGGCTTTTGACATGCTTTCCTTCGGGTGTGAACTTCTCGATATTGCCGTGTTCGATGTAGATGTTGTCATCTTTGTCCAACAACCAGCGCAAGTGGAACATATCGGGCAAGAGAACATCGTCCGATAGCATGATGTATTCAATGCTGTCCGCAAACTCCGAAAGGCATTGCGGTTCGTGTGAAAAATCCACCTCGCTCAAGTCGATGGTGTAAGGCCATTGGGGTGTTTCAGCTTCTGTTGCCGCTTGTTTGGGTGTAGAGCTGCAAGCGGTGATTAGTGCCATTACGAGCACCCATGCGAATTGTTTTTTCTTGGTCATCATAGTTCTATGTTTTATATCGAATTATACAAACCGGTTCAAGAATTTACCCAAACTATCATCCTTGTCGATTCCCAATTTCTCTTTCAGACGGAGCTTCCGCCGGCTTATTGAGTTGACACTGATGTTATAAACGTCTGCCATGTTCTGCAGGGACATGCGGATTTTCACCAGACAACAGAAGTTGATATCCTTTTCCGTCAGGAGCGGGAACGTTTCTTTCAGCTTGGACAGGAATCCCGGATAGGTGTTTTCAAGCATCACGTGAATGTCTTTCCAGTCGGCATCCGCAATGTGTACCCTATTTCCTTCCTCCAAGTCCTTGACGATACGGATGCGGCGGAACAGCTCTTCACGCATCCTTGCATCCTTTTCGCGGAGCACGGCCTCTTTCTCGCGGAGCGTACTCAGTTCTTCCTGCTGCTTCAGCAACAGGTTTTCCTGCATCAGGTGTTTCCGCTTCCTATGAAGCAGATAGATGGTAAAACTTCCGCATAGTATAAGGATGAATGCACCCAATCCCAATATCAGGATGACGTAGCTCTGTTGTTTTACTTTCAGCTCGTTCAGTTCGTTTTTCAGTTTCAGGGCCTCTATGTTGTGGAACTCTTGTTGTCGTTGGTAGTTGGAATGTAAATCATTTCTTATCTTGATGCTTTGGATGTGTTTGTTGAGTGCTTGTCTTGGTACTGGAGTATCCTCCATTACCGAGGCCAATCGTTCGTAAGCCATGGTCGTGATGTAGCTGTTGCCGGCTTCCGAGGCGATGAGGTAATATTTTGTGGCAGAGTCGGGTTGGTGCAGTTGCATCCACATGTCACCTTCCAGAAAGTTGATGTAAGGAATGTCCCTTCGTTTCATCCACTGGCGAAGGTGTTGGATGTATTGTTTGGCTTTGTCGTAATCTTTCAGGCTATACAATAGACCCAGTATTTTTAAAGTATACCGATAATTATCATGTCTATTGGTATTCGTTTGCAAAGCACGGAAATAAGACTCGATGGCCGAATCATTCTTCTGCATTTGTTGATAGATTTCGCCCATCTGTGCATAAACATAACTTTCTTCGAAAACACGATGACGCAAGGCTTCCTTCAGATAAAGGATGGCCGAATCACCTTCTCCCAATCTACGTTCATGCCCCACTTTGTAGCCATACCAGTTGATGCTGTCGTTCCGGCTACGCATCAAGGGGCGCATGGCTGTAATCAGTGAATCGGCTTCCGGATAGTCACCTAATACATGGATGCAACAGAAGGAACGGAGCATCCGTGCCTTGAATGCCCGCTTGTGTCCTTCGGGATAGTACTTCACCAACATCCGGCTGATGGAATCCGCTTTTTCTTTTTCCAGTCCCTTCTGATATTGAAGGGTATGCATCCGCATAAAATAATACTCGACGAGTTCCTCACCGTTCAATTCGGATGAATCTATCCGTACCAAATGGTATTGCGCACTGTCAAAATGAACCGTCCATAGGTCTTGTGCCCGTTTCAGATGATGGTAGCTGCTCCGATGGCATCCGGTCAATGCGATGGTCAATATGAATAAGTATATCAGTCTCTTTGTCATTATCTTTTTAGCTTTCCATAAATCAGGTAATTGTTGTCATCTTCGTCGATGGCGGCTTTCAGTTTTTCCAGTTTCGTGCGTTTTTCCTTGTTCCATTCGGGATGCTTGGCCAGTGCCTCGTCGATTTCGTCCAGCAAGGAAAGCGGTTCGATGCTTCGGTGATAATATCCGTTCATACTTGTTGACCAAGTTGATGCATTGTTGTACAAGGTTACTTCCCGGTCGTACAGGCCATCTTCGTATATCCGGCAATAGTTTCCTTTACCCGTTGCTTTTTCGATGAGGAAATAACGGGTTTCAAATTCAACCTGAAAGAGAGCGATTCTTTTCCTAATCTTTTGATACGCAAAACCATAATAATGGTTTGGAAGCTCGTAATAACGGTGTTCCTCTATTTTCTGTTCGCCATAATCGAGGGTAAAACGGGGAAGGAGCTTTCCCTTTTCAGTATCGAAGTGATAGAGTGTATCCTTTCGAAGATTGTAAGTATATATATGAAAACTCTGTGCATCCGTGGTCTTTGGAGCAATTACTTCCCAGTCGAAAGTAGGTTGTAATTTCAGATGTCCAGAGGGTACTTCATGGGTGATGTTTCCTTCCAAATCTTGTGTCCAAGCTATGATGGACAAATGATTGAAGGGGAGTAGTACCACAGATAATAGGTTCTTGTCTGCATCTATATGGAAAGTTCCTTTGGCTACCCGTAAGGCTGGATTTCTCATATTCAGCTTGATGAATGTCTCATATTCTCCTTTCAAATTATACACCAGGATACGGTCAGCTATCCAGGGAAGCAGATAGATACGTCCGTGTTTTTCGTCTATCTGTGCGTCGTAAATATCTTCAACGTATTCACCCGGTCCTTGCCCGAAGCTTCCTACCTTGTTAATAAATGTACCGTCTTTTCGGAAAAGTTTGCAAGGCATATTCCCTGCATATTTATCAGCAAGAAACAATACGTAGTTGTCCGAAAGGACAGCCGATGTTTCACCTACAAGTGCTTCTTCGCGGTTGTCCAGTTTCACGAATTGCAGTTCTTCCACCAAGTCGCTCAGCGGAATATCGACGGTGTCTGTCAAGAGGTCATATTGGCAGACTGTAAGCTGTTCTCCGTTCACCTCTTCGATGTGTGCCACCACGGGCATTTCTTTGGGTGTACTCTCTTTGCCTGAACAGGCGGTCAAGGCCATGGTCAAGCTGAAACCGATGATGTGTGTGATTCTCATTGTGTAATTATTATTGTTTGCCACAAAGTTAAATGTAATAAATGGAATGACCATAGAATTTATATGGACATTTGAAAAGTTGAAAAACGATATAACAAGCAGAATACTAATGTGTTGTAAAAAATGTCCATATGGACATTTTTATTTTGCACACCTTAATTCTTGATAAGAAAGGCTTTTCTCCTATCCAGTAAGAAGCAGTCTGATGCACATCATGAAAACACTCCATTCCCACGAATTTGCCTCAAGTTCCTTACACTCCTGTCACCGTGAGTTAACTCGTTGTTTGTCAAACAGTATGCGGTGGAACGAGTGCTGCCACCGTTCATTCCACTCCCGTCACCAATGTTTTTTCATGCTCATCAGTTGATTCTTTCAAAGTAAATTTCTACCTTTGTATTCAGACGAATAAACAAATGACAAAATGATAGATACATTGAACTATAATGAGGTGCCTTTTCACTTCGTGCATTGTTTCCGGACAGAGTGTCCGAAAGCTTCTTCTTGCTTACGATATCAAGCGACTCGCTTTCTCCCAGTTGACAAACGTAGTGTAAAAGCATTGAATCCGACTTTTGTTGGCAATCCTGCCGAGTGCAAGGAATATTTGAGCGACACGCCAGTACTTTATGCATACGGGATGAGCAAGCTATTTGATGAGCTACCTTATGCAAAAGCCAAGGATATAAAGGATGATATCATCTTCTTGATAGGGAAGACGCAGTTCTACCGCATGAAGAACAAGACCATCGGCATTTCTCCTGCCCAACAGCGCACAATCAAGAGAGTGTTCCAGAAATACGGTATCGAGTCTGATCCGGTATTTGATAGTTACGGATCTGTCTATCAATGGTAATGTGAGGTAGTTCCATCTAGTGGAACCAATTTTCCCATTGGCTGGTACCAAAAGTTCCACCTAGTGGAACAAAAAGTTCCAATAGGTGGAAAAAGTTGGAACTATTTTAAATTTCATAATCATCAATAACGGACAGTGTGCCACCCGTACCATTGGTGAATGGGAAATAGTGGAATGACTGTTGTTCAAAATTAACATCCAAAAGTAGGGCTGAAAGGAGGCTGAATTCAGAAGAATGTCTGCCTTCAGCATAAGGAGGTGTTCTTCAATGGATTTGAAGGCTGAAGGCAGATTTTAGTTTAAAACTTATGGGATAAAAAATAGAAGACGGAAACGTTTGCTTCCACTTCTTCCTCTTTCATCCCCGTGGCGTGGATGTAGTCGCACACCATTCGGGAGAAGGAGCCGTTGTAATGGGTTTATAGAAATTCTTCCAATTGTCTCTTTAAGGTTTCGTTGTCCACCTGTCACTAACGTCTGTAATCGTGGAGAGTCGCTTACATCAGTTCTTACATTCAATCATTACCAGCACTTGATTATCGTCTTCCTCCACCTGATGTTTCTTGGCGAATTCGTCGGGACACGTATCTGCACTAGCTAAACCTATCAACAAATTCGGATAAACGGAGGCCAAAAGAGTAAAGTCTGGACCGTCCAAATCGTTCGTTATTTTCTGTTCTCCATGCTTGTCGAACACATTGAAGAACCCTCCTGTTTCCTTTAAAAATGCTCCAAGCAAAGGGTTGTTTTGCTTGCTCGATGTACACATGCACTTATAAGTAAAAAATAGGTATCGAGGAGTATCATAAATATAACTGATACGCAATCCGTGAGCTATATCCGGAATTTCTTCCCAAGACAATTCAGATTCCAGACGATGAATGCCCGGGTGGATAGAAGCATAAGGTACAGGTTTTAAAAAACCGGATGGGAAATAATACAAGGAATCATTGTATGCCTCCTTATAGGTCGTAGAATATTGTGATGAGAATTCATTTTCTACCCAATAGTTCTGCATCGGTTTCTTCTCACGCCAAGCATTCGTATCTATGCAAGTCAAGGAATCACCTTCAGTATCCAGCACCATCCAACTGTATGCATCTTCTTTCTTGGGGAACTGGTCGTCACTGATATAAGCCGCCAACCTTCCATCTTTCAAGGCCAACAAACGGTAAGGTTGCTTGGTTAGCTTGATGTCTTTTATCCAATTCCCTTCCAAATCGTACTTCTTAATCCGATTGGGCATATCAAGAATGTAAAGATATTCATTATCAATCACTAACTGATGGCACCAATGAAACTCCTTGGGGCCGTTACCCTTGTTTCCAATGTTACGCAAGAACTTCCCTTTATCGGAAAACACATATACGGTCTTGGAGTAATCGTCCATCACATAGAAGGTGCTGTCCTTATAGCGGAAATGGTCGAACTTTTCCGCCAAGATACATTGAGTAGTTGTTTCCAAAGGGACGTACCACACGGAGTCTGCCAGTTCACTCAATGTCAATTCTTTTTGGGTTGCCAGTAAATCGTCTGGCATTTGATAGGTGATGAACTTGGATTCTTCTCGCCTATGTTTATTGCTACCCTTTTGCTTTCCTCCCTCGCAGGCAGAGAAAAGACAAACGATGGCAAACAACCATAAAAAGATTCTAATCTTGTTCATCATATTGAGTTTATTATTAAACGACATCTAGAGGTGAACGTTTTATGACTAATGGATAACGTTCAGGATGTCGTAGGCTTTCTATTTCCAAATCAACGTCCAATTCCGGCCATTCGATAGCACGTGGTCCACTCATTCGGACATTCAAAACACTGCTGATTCTAGCATCACGTAGCCAAGGGATACGATTGTATGAAAGGAAATAATCTTGTCCTTGTACGGTAATCAACATCCCTTGTGCATTAATCATCAATACGGCGACCGATGTGGACTGCAAATTGTCTTTTAAAGTCGTTCCCATTTTCATTTATTATTTGAGTTATTTTTTTCAAGTCCTTATTGCCAAAACCATAATTTTCTGCCAATTCTATGGATGGTTCCAACCAAAATTTGGCTTCGTTTTCAGCTTTAACAACGTGGATATGCATTCGTTCCTCTTCGTTAGAATAAATTTTGAACACAAACCCGTCTTCTTTTCTAAATTTAGGACTCATAATATCAGATAATTCATTTCATTTGCAAAGATAACCGAATAAATCAGAAATCAAAAGTCGTGAATCATAAAATTACTCTTAACAACTCTTTTCTTTCTTTACGGAACTTTTTACGTTTTAACAATCACCACCGCTGGATTGGTGTCATCCGCAAAGTCCGTTGATGTGTTGAAGGAGTTGTTCGACTGATGGACGAATCATTCGTTTCGTTTTGTCATATCCCTCATTGCCTCCAGCAAAGCTTCCACTTCTTCCTTCGTCATCCCCGTGGCGTGGATGTAGTCGCACGCCATTCGGGAGAAGGAGCCGTCGTAATACTGATCCAGTAGTTCCGACAGCTCTTTCTTGATTTGAGTTTTATTCGATTCAAGCATTATTTCTTCAGTTTTCCGATAAACATGATGTTGTTGTCGTCTTCATCCAGCGAATCGTAGAGCTCTTTCAATACTTTCTTGTCGGCATCGGTGCAATCGCTTTCTTCCAGGCGCTTTTCGATGCGTTCCATCAGTTGCAGAGGTTCATACATTGCCCAGATGTAGCCGTTGGAGTTTTGTGTATTGATAGGGAGGCCACCCACAAAGTCGTTCTTCAGCTTGAAGAAGTAAGATTGCTGCGTCTTCAGGTCGGTCACGATGTTTCCTTTGCCTTTTACCCAAGTAACGTACTTGTTGGGCAATGGGAAATAGATGCAATAGATGTCATCGCTCTTGCGATAGTTCTTCATCACGAAGTCGGCTTTCAGATGATTGGTCTTGTGGTCGTAGGCATAAAGCGTATCCGATATAGTGTATGCGAATTTCATTTCGTCCGTACATCCATAATGCCATACTTCGTGATTGAAGCCCCCAAATTGTGGATTTCTGAAAGTGATGTGCAAATTCTTGGGTATATCGGGACATTTGGTCACTTTACCATCCGGGCTGATGGTAGCGGCCATCATCGTGCTGTTGCTGTCGTGAAAGTACATGTGTACCATGGCAAGGTTTCCGTCCGGAAGTAATTGGATTTTGGGCTTGTTCAAGTATTCGCCCATTTCTACTTCGCCCAAATACTTGCCCTTCAGGTCGTACTTATACAAATATTCTTTCCAACCGAGAGAAGCCAGATAAATCCATCCGTTCTTCTCGTCGATGGCTTCACTATAAAGGTTCTTGTATTCACCCGGGCCTCCACCTACGTTACCAATATTACCAAGATACTTTCCTTGTCGGTCGAACAATTTGAATGCACCTCTATTTTGGCGAATACCGACGTAATTCTCCGTGATGTGCGGCCACCACATCTTGAAGATAGCATCGTCGTTGTCTTCGAAACGGACTATCTGAAAGTCGTCCACCCATTCGCTCAGTAGGATGGTCCGTTCTTCGCCCACTTGGTCGAAATCGCAAGTGATTACATTACTATTATCAATGGTAACACTTCCGTCACTTTGTACGGCTTGTTGCTTGTTGCCACCTCCGCAAGCACAGAGGGCAACGCACGTCAGGATTAAATAGAACTTTTTCATCATCATATTATTAATGGATTAGTTTGATGATGCAAAGTTAGATGGTTCTTATTTTACTTCCAAGAAATCATGATGTACATTTTGATTTTGTAAGTTGTTGATAATCAGTAAAAGTATGATTTTTTAGATGTACATTTTTTAATTTGGTCGGTCAAAAGAAGGTGTTATTGTTGCTTTTTCAGCTTCCCAATCATCAGATAGTTGTTGTCCCTTTCTACATCGATGCTTTCAAGCAAGTACGATACTTTTTGACGCATAGATGGAGTGAGGTCGCTCTGGTGGAGTGCGGTTTTCAGCTCCTCTTTCAGCATAGCGGGTGAGAGGTTGCGGGCATAATATCCGTGGCGCGAATGGTCGAGCCAATAGACGGGAGTGTTGCCCAAGAAGTCGTTGTACACTTGATAACGTCCTCCGCGAAGCGTGCGCTTGTC
>SUXY01000105.1 GCA_015060705.1 Bacteroides sp.
CAGTTGGCGTAAGGCATTTTCCTTGTTCTTCGGCTGGTCACGGGTTTCGGTATTTTCAATCAAGATTTCTTCTTCTTCACCGGTATATGGGTCCTTGTACTGATAACGCAAACGGACACCGGATTCTACCTTGTTTACGTTCTGACCACCGGCACCCCCACTTCGGAAGGTATCCCAACTCATACGAGCCGGTTCGATGTTCACTTCGATACTGTCGTCTACCAACGGAGTGACAAATACCGATGCAAACGAAGTCATGCGCTTACCCTGAGCATTATAAGGAGAGACACGAACCAAACGATGTACCCCGTTCTCACCTTTCAAGTAACCATACGCAAAGCTACCTTCGATATTGAAAGTAACGGTTTTGATACCCGCTTCATCCCCTTCCTGAAGGTTGGCTACACTAACCTTGTAACCATTGGTTTCGCCCCAACGCATGTACATACGCATGAGCATAGACGACCAGTCCTGACTTTCTGTACCACCGGCACCCGAGTTAATCTTCAGTACACAGTCCATTGAGTCGGCTTCCTGACGAAGCATGTTCTTCAATTCCAAAGCTTCCACTTCGGCAATAGCTTTAGCATAAGCAGCATCCACTTCTTCTTCAGTCACCAATTCATCCTTGAAGAAATCGAACGAAAGTTCCAATTCATCGGCCAAGGTCTTTACTTCCTTATAGCCATCAATCCACTTCTGGAGTTCCTTTACCTTCTTCATCTGCGCTTCCGCCTTCTTGGCATCGTCCCAGAATCCTGGAGCTTGCGTACGGAGCTGTTCTTCTTCCACTTGAACCTTTTTACCTTCGATATCGAGGTATCTTTCCAAGGCCGCTGTACGTTCTTTTACGTCTTTCAGTTGGTCTATTGTAATCATTTTCAGTCCTTTTCTTAATTGAGGTGCAAATATACAACAAAATTATGGATTACTACCCATTACCAAACGATAGAAATTGCATCCCACGAAATTTCCCAATACAATGCATACATAGAAACTGAGAATGCTTCCCAAGTTTGCCATCCAGAAATCAAGCGGTACACAAAGATAGAAGAAAGCATCTGCCATACAGTGCGGATAACCACAGGTGATGAAAAGAGGCACACCGAAAAGCAACGGCAAGTTGTTTCCCTTACGGGCAAAGGTTACCGCAGTCGTCATGATGAAACCGCAAGCTATGGAAAGTAACCCGCCATGCAATGGCCCCATCGCCAAACGGCCTTCGAGAATGCTCTGAGCCGATTCCTGCAACGGCATCGGAGACAAACGAGCCAACAAGGACATCAGCAAACAACCACAAACATTACCCACAAACACCAATATCAACAAAGGCAATTCACCTTTCTGGATAAATCCGGCTGTACCGGTATAAAGTTTCAGTTTATAAGCCACTACCGTCAAGAGGGCGAAAGCAAATAGGACACTGCCTACGATATCACGGGTGGCCAAGAAGCCGATACCAGCAATGCCGATACAAATGCCGGCTATGACTGCCGATTTCAATACTTCTACAATATTCATAAGTATTATTTAGATTAAGATTCTTTTCAAGGCACAAAGATAGAAAATGTCCTCATATTCTTACAAACATGAGGACATTTTCTATTTCTTATTCTATTTTATTCAGCGTACATTGCTTCAATTTCGGAAGCATAGTTCTTGTTCAAGATGCTACGCTTGATCTTCAAGGTATTGGTCAACTCGCCTTTCGCCATACTGAACGGTTCCGGGAGCAAGGTGAACTTCTTGATTTGTTCGTAGTGCGCAAACTGCTGTTGAAGCGTATCGATACGTTCCTTGAACAATTCCATAATAGCATCGTTCTTCAGGAGTTCTGCCATGGAAGCGTACTGGATACCCTTATCGGCTGCATACTTTTCGACCAACTTATAATCAGGAACAATCAAGGCAGCCACAAACTTACGTTCATCGGCGATGATTGAAATCTGATCGATGTAACGGTCTACCACCATCTTGGTTTCAATCGCCTGCGGAGCGATGTATTTACCATTTGATGTCTTGAACAAATCCTTGATACGTTCGGTCAAGAACAAGAAACCGTCCTTCATGTAACCGGCATCGCCTGTGCGGAACCAACCGTCTTCAGTAAAGGCAGCTTTCGTTGCCGCTTCCTTCTTATAATATCCTTTGGTTATAGCCGGACCCTTCAACAAAATTTCATCGTTTTCACCGAACTTAACCTGCATGTGAGGCATCAACTTACCTACCGAACCAACCATGTGGTCAAAGTTGTTTTCACAAGATACGGTTGCAACGGATTCAGTCAAACCATAGCCAGCCACCATATTGATACCTACTGACAATACGAAATCTTGCACAGCCGGCGGAATGGCCGCCCCTGCAGTCGGGAAGAAAGCGCCTCTATCCAAGCCGAGCGTCTTCTTCAATAAGCTATAAATGGTCTTTTCATAGAACTTATACTTCATATGCAACCACAACGGAGCCGACTTGCCCTTGCATACATATTCGACGTTGTGTTCACGTCCCACCTTAATGGCATCCTGCATCAAGGTCTTCTTCACACCGGTCGCACTTCCGATAACTTCGTTTACACCTGCATACACCTTTTCCCAGAAACGAGGTACGCTACACATCGCTGTCGGGCGCACTTCCTTGATGGTCATTTGAATATCTTGCGGACGGAGGTTGATGTTCAATTCTGCACCTACACACAAGCACCAGCAACTCCAAGCACGTTCGAACACGTGAGTGAACGGCAAGAAATTGATGACCACATCGTTTTCACCCAAACCCGGGAAACGTTCACAGTGTGCATCCATCACCGATTCGTATCCAGCGTGGCTCAACATCACACCCTTACTTTCACCGGTGGTACCGCTGGTATAAAGAATGTTCATCAAATCTTCTGTATCCGATTCAGCTGTACGCTTGTCCACTTCCGCCTGATGCTGACGGTCTTTGCCCATCGCCAAGAAATCATCCATATAAATGGAAGATTCATCGCGCGAATCAAACTTCACATCTTTGTCGAACACTACAATCTGCTTCAAGGTAGAGCTCAAAGCCATAACACGAAAAGCCACATCGTATTGCAGCTGTTCACCTACAAACAAGTAACGGATCTGGGCATCTTCCAAGATATAGTGCACTTGAGCTTCCGAACTGGTAGCATACAAAGGCACTGTTACGGCACGTACGCCAAAAGCACCGAAGTCCATGAACAAAGATTCAGGCTTGTTTTGAGTAAACACACCGATATTTTCTTGTACCCCCACTCCCAATTCAATCAAGGCATTCGATACAGTAGCCACTGTTTCCGAGAACTGGTTCCAAGTTGTAGGAATCCATGTATTCGTCTTATAATCACGATGTTTCAACGCAACTCTATCACCATATTTCTTAGCCTGTTGGTGAATCAGGACAGAAAAACGAGTCTGACTCATAGCATATAGTTTTTAATTTATCGCAAATATATGGTTTAATTTGGAATTATCAAGGGAAAAATCCGATTATTTTCTCCGATATTTCAACCACTTACAAGAAATACACAGAATCAGATAGTTGTAAATCCAACTTTATTTCTTTGCTTAGACTTCTCCATTTATGGGACTAAAATATTATCTTTGCACCCAGTAAACAACTCTATTCAATATGACAGACTTGACACAATCTACCTCGGAAGCGATTACACTGCTCAGTTCCATGATCAGCATTCCTTCCGTGAGCCGCGAAGAGGAAAAGGTGGCCGACTTCCTTCAGACTTACATTGAAGGTATCGGCATCATGACCGGTCGTTCGGGCAACAATATATGGTGTATCAACCCGATGTTCGACATGAAGAAACCAACGATTTTGCTCAACTCGCACATCGACACCGTAAAACCGGTCAACGGTTGGCGAAAGCATCCTTATACAGCCAAAATGGAGAACGGTAAGCTTTATGGACTCGGCAGCAACGATGCAGGTGCCAGTGTAGTCTCCCTGTTCGAGGCTTATCGCTATCTTTCGGCAACAGAACAAGCATACAATTTGATTTTCCTGGCTTCTTGTGAGGAAGAGGTTTCTGGCAAGAACGGCATTGAGAGCGTACTCCCGCAATTGCCTCCTATTGCGTTAGGAGTGGTAGGTGAGCCAACCGAAATGCATCCCGCCATTGCCGAAAAGGGATTGATGGTATTAGATGTCAATGCCCATGGAAAAGCCGGACATGCCGCCCGTAACGAAGGCGAGAATGCCATTTACAAGGCATTAAACGACATCCAATGGTTCCGCGACTACCGTTTCTCCAAAGAATCACCATTGTTGGGTCCGGTCAAGATGAGTGTTACACAAGTGAATGCAGGTACCCAACACAATGTCGTACC
>SUXY01000015.1 GCA_015060705.1 Bacteroides sp.
GGCCAGGCAGGTGAGTTTGACTACTCAGGTTCACAAGCGCTGAAGGCTTTGCGTGAAGAAGGTATCAGTTCAGTGTTGGTTAATCCGAACATTGCAACGATCCAGACATCTGAAGGGATTGCAGACAAGGTATACTTCCTTCCTGTGACTCCGTTCTTTGTGGAAGAAATCATCAAGAAAGAACAACCGGACGGCATCTTGTTGGCATTCGGTGGCCAGACCGCTTTGAATTGCGGTACTGAATTGTACCAGAATGGTATTCTTCAGAAATACGGTGTGGAAGTGTTGGGTACTTCAGTAGAAGCCATCATGTACACCGAAGACCGTGACTTGTTCGTGAAGAAGCTGGATGAAATCCCAATGAAGACTCCACGTAGCCAGGCCGTAGAAAGCATGGAAGATGCGTTGAAGGCAGCTCACGAATTGGGCTTCCCGGTAATGGTTCGCTCGGCATACGCACTCGGTGGTTTGGGTAGCGGTATCTGTCCGGACGAAGAAACTTTCTTGAAATTGGCTGAAAGTGCCTTTACTTTCTCCAAGCAAATCTTGGTGGAAGAATCATTGAAGGGCTGGAAGGAAATTGAATTTGAAGTTATCCGCGATGCCAACGACCATTGCTTTACCGTGGCTAGCATGGAAAACTTCGACCCACTCGGCATTCACACCGGTGAATCTATCGTAGTAGCTCCTACTTGTTCATTGACTCCGGAACAGGTAACTTACTTGCAGGAAATCTCGGTGAAGGCTATCCGTCACCTCGGCATCGTGGGTGAATGTAATATCCAATATGCATTCAATGCTGAAACCAACGACTATCGTGTGATTGAAGTGAACGCTCGTTTGAGCCGTTCTTCAGCATTGGCATCCAAGGCTACCGGTTATCCATTGGCCTTCGTAGCCGCTAAGATTGCATTGGGTTATACCCTCGACCAGATTGGTGAAATGGGGACTCCGAACTCAGCATACAAGGCTCCAGAATTGGACTACTTGATTTGTAAGATTCCTCGTTGGGACTTGACCAAGTTTGCCGGTGTATCTCGTCAGATTGGTTCAAGCATGAAGTCAGTAGGTGAAATCATGTCTATCGGTCGTTCGTTCGAAGAAGTGATCCAAAAGGGTCTCCGTATGATTGGTCAGGGCATGCACGGTTTCGTAGGTAACGAACACACCAAGTTCGAAAACCTCGACGAAGAACTCGCTAACCCGACTGACCTCCGTGTCTTCTCTATCGCTTCGGCATTGGAAGAAGGCTATAGCATCGAACGCATCTACGAATTGACCAAGATTGACCCATGGTTCTTGGGCAAGTTGAAGAACATCGTTGATTACAAGAACGTTCTTGCTACTTATAATAAGATTGAAGATCTTCCGGAAGAAGTGGTTCGTCAGGCAAAGATTTTGGGCTTCTCTGACTTCCAGATTGCTCGCTTCGTATTGAAGAACAGCAGCAACATGGAAAACCAATTGCTCGCCGTACGTAAGCACCGTAAGGAATTGGGCGTATTGCCGGCCGTGAAGCGTATCAACACCGTAGCTTCTGAACATCCGGAACTCACCAACTACCTCTACATGACTTATGCCGTGAAGGGTTACGATGTGAACTACTACAAGAACGACAAGAGTGTTGTGGTCCTCGGTTCGGGTGCATACCGCATCGGTTCTTCCGTAGAATTCGACTGGTGTTCGGTGAATGCCGTTCAGACCGCCCGCAAGTTGGGTTACAAGTCTATCATGATCAACTACAACCCGGAAACCGTATCAACCGACTACGATATGTGCGACCGCTTGTACTTCGATGAATTGTCATTCGAACGTGTACTCGACGTCATCGACCTCGAGCAACCGAATGGTGTCATCGTATCAGTAGGTGGTCAGATTCCAAATAACTTGGCGATGAAGCTTCACCGTCAGTCAGTGCCTATCCTCGGTACATCTCCTATCTCTATCGACCGTGCAGAAAACCGTCACAAGTTCTCGGCTATGCTCGACCAGCTCGGCATCGACCAACCGGCTTGGAAGGAATTGACCAGCATCGAAGACATGGAAGAATTCGTGGCTAAGGTAGGTTATCCGGTATTGGTTCGTCCTTCTTACGTACTCTCGGGTGCAGCGATGAACGTTTGCTACAACGAAGACGAATTGAAGGAATTCTTGCAGATGGCGAAGGAAGTATCGAAGGAATTCCCGGTAGTGGTATCTCAGTTCATGCTCGACACCAAGGAAATCGAATTCGATGCCGTTGCGAAGAATGGCGAAGTGGTAGAATACGCTATCTCTGAACACATCGAGTTTGCAGGTGTTCACTCGGGTGACGCTACCTTGGTATTCCCGGCTCAGAAGATTTACTTCGAAACCGCTCGTCGTATCAAGCGCATCAGCCGTCAGATTGCGAAGGAATTGAACATCTCTGGTCCATTCAATATTCAGTACTTGGCTAAGAACAACGAAATCAAGGTAATCGAATGTAACCTCCGTGCTTCTCGTTCGTTCCCATTCGTATCGAAGATTTTGAAGCGCAACTTCATCGAAACCGCTACCCGCATCATGCTTGATGCTCCATATAGCCAACCGGACAAGAGCGCATTCGATATCGACTGGATTGGTATCAAGGCTTCTCAGTTCTCGTTCTCTCGTCTCCACAAGGCAGACCCTGTATTGGGCGTAGACATGTCATCAACCGGTGAAGTAGGTTGTATGGGTGACGACTTCAACGAAGCATTGCTCAACGCGATGATTGCCGTAGGCTTCAGCATTCCTAAGAAGGCCGTGATGTTCTCTACAGGTGCAGCCAAGTCGAAGGTTGACTTGCTCGAATCAAGCCGTATGTTACAGAAGAAGGGGTATCAGATTTATGCAACCGCAGGTACAGCTACCTTCTTGAACGCTCACGGTGTAAGCACGACTCCGGTATTCTGGCCGGATGAACGCCCGGATGCAGAAAACAACGTGATGAAGATGATTGCCGAACACAAGTTCGACCTCATCGTGAACATCCCGAAGAACCACACCAAGCGCGAGCTGACCAACGGTTACAAGATTCGTCGTGGTGCCATCGACCACAACATTCCTTTGATTACCAACGCTCGCTTGGCAAGTGCATTCGTCAATGCCTTCTGCGAAATGGATGAAAAGGATATCCAAATCAAGCCATGGCAGGAATATTGATTGGATTCGTATATATAATAAAGGTAAAGGGAAGTCCGGTTTCGGGCTTCCCTTTTCTTGTATTCTCAATTACCACAGAATGTAAAATAAGAAAGAAATTCCGATATACAATATTTGATTTTTTCTCAGAAATGTGTATTTTTGCACATCCGTAAAACCTCAGAAAAGTGTATATTTCATATAATTCAAAACGTCAGAAACGTGCAAACACCTTAAATCATGAGAAGGAAAATATATCAGAATCTATTGGAATGGAAAAAAATAAGCAATGGTTCTTCAGCAATGCTTATTGAAGGTGCTAGACGTATCGGAAAAAGCTACATTGCCGAAAAATTTGCTCGCCAAGAGTATGAATCATATATATTAATAGACTTCAGCAAGGCTCCCAAACAAGTCAAAGGATGGTTTGACATCTATTTGGAAGACTTGGATACATTGTTCATGAATATTCAGCTTCATTACAAGAAGAAGCTATACCCCCGAAAATCCATCATTATTTTTGACGAAGTGCAAGATTGTCCCCGAGCAAGAGCAGCAATCAAACACCTCGTCAAAGACGGCCGTTTTGACTATTTGGAAACCGGTTCACTCATCAGCATCAAAAAGAACGTAAAGAACATACTCATCCCAAGCGAAGAAGATTCCATTGAAATGCATCCTATGGATTTTGAAGAATTCTTATGGGCAATGGGGGATGAAATGTTAATGCCCTATATCCAAACACAATTTGAAAAAAAACATCCTATGGGAGATTTCCATCGGAGAGCCATTAATTTGTTCCGCCAATATATGATTGTAGGAGGAATGCCACAAGCTGTTCTTTCCTACATTGAAACACACGATTTCGAAAAAGTGGATTACGTCAAACGACAGATATTAAAGCTCTACTGGAATGACATAAAAAAATATGCAGAAGGAACAGAAAACAGAGTTACATCCATCTACGATGAAATCCCTAGCCAACTCCAGAAACACGAAAAGAAGTTCCGCTTATCTGCATTAAAAGAAGAAGCCAGAATGCGTGATTACGAAAGCGCATTCTTTTGGCTTTCAGATGCGAGAATCATTAATTGTTGTTATAACGCGACAGAGCCAAGCATCGGGTTGAGGCTTAATGAAGAACGTACCACTCTAAAATGCTATATGGGAGATACGGGTCTACTTATTAGCCATGCTTTTGATGCACATGGAATCGTAAATCAAGAAATATATCAAAAACTGATGTTTGGCAAGCTCGAAATAAACGAAGGTATGCTAGTAGAAAACATAGTCGCCCAAATGCTTACAGCTTCTGGACACAAATTATTCTTTTACAGCCGATATGACGAGAAAAATGCCGAGAACCGAATGGAAATTGACTTTCTAATTCAAAAGCCCATTATTACCTCACGGCATAACATTTCTCCTATTGAGGTAAAATCATCCAATAGATATACGCTAACCTCATTAAAAAAATGCATAAATAAATATAGCAACTATTTATCAACGCCATACGTATTACATTATACAGATCTTAAAATTGAAAACGGAATTACCTATTTACCTATATATATGGCTCCTTTATTATAGAATATCACAATCAAGCCATGGCAAGAATATTGATTTGAATCGTCTATATAAAAGGTAAAGGGAAGTCCGAGTTTGGGCCTCCCTTTTCTTGTATACTTTTTTAGTTGTAATACAAAAACCACCTTCAGACTATCAGGAACTTCATAAGTCCTAATAATCTGAAGGTTACAATGAACTTCCCGTATGAAGTTCCGTAGCTTATCATCCGTTTTTGATCAAGAATAATCTGCATCATTTCAGCAGAAGTTTATAACAGCATAAATCATTATCTTTTCCTTTTCGTTCTTGCCAATCTGATTTCTTCATTGATTTCTTCAAGACTCATGTCTGCCATACCATTGCTTTGAGCTATCTCCCGAAGTCTATAAAAAGCTTCGAGACCATCTTCCGATGCTTTCACCTCATCATTTGCCTTTATTTCAAAAGGGATGCAACAACATTGTACCACTGCTTTGGCAAATACATTCATTGCGGTATTTGCACTCATTCCAAATTATTAGCATAAGAATCTGTTTGGTCCATGTCATTTCCTTTTTATAGAAGTGAAAAGTTTCAGGGGATATGGTAATCGTACAAATATGCAACGCTTGGATGGGAAAAATATGTAACCCATATAAATAAGAACAATAGCCTGAAAGTAATAGCATGGGTAGAGTTGGATGTCTCAATAGAAAACTTATTTGCTCGGGCAAAGGTCA
Source organism: Bacteroides sp. (assembly GCA_015060705.1). Classification (GTDB taxonomy): domain Bacteria; phylum Bacteroidota; class Bacteroidia; order Bacteroidales; family Bacteroidaceae; genus Phocaeicola. The sequence goes on from SUXY01000015.1 coordinate 5,433, forward strand.
ACATGCATACCCGAGGAAACGAGTTGAGAAAACGATTGAGATGACTAACTTCTGATGTGCAAATCATGAATACCCCAAAAATACGACACTCAGGGCTTGCGTTCTTAATGTCTCTTTCTCCGAATATAGATTTCATTAACAATAGATTCTACTGCTTTCTCGCTTATGGATGGTTCCCATATTGACTTTACATATTCAAGCAACTGACTTTTACTAAACCACTCCTTCTCATCATAAAGACTTCTATAATATTTTCTACTTTCATCATCAAACATACTCAGGTCTGCATAATGAGCATTAATCTTTATCTTCAAGGCATGGAGATAATAGAAACACTTGACATAAGAGTTTACATTTCCAATATGGTAAATGCTATTATGATGGTAAACTGCATCAATAATTTCATCGAAATCCAAGTCTATAGCTTTTATATGACCCGGTAAATCCAATAGAGCTCCGGCCAACATATCCACCCAACAAACGGAATTACCTTCCGGTATCAGATATTTTTCAGAAGAAACCTCCACATTTGAAATTTCACACAAGATTTCATCCAAATCAACAAGCTTGATAAACTTGTTATTTACATGCAAATAATAAAACACATTCAAACTCATTGTACTATTCCATTAAAAAACTTTACGAAACAAATTAGCGCAAGAGAACTTTCTCGCAGTTAGAATTAAGAAAAAAACATATTATCCAAAGTAAAGATAATTTATTTATTCAGAACCTGTTGCATATATTCTCCAAAAAGATTATTTTTAACCCACAAAAAAACATCTTCATTAACAACAAGTTTTTATGAAACAAGTCCTATTTATATGTACAGCGAACATTTGTCGTTCCGCAACCGCAGAAGTACTATTGAGAGAGATGCTCAAACAACGGAATTTGAACGATGTCGCTGTCTGCTCAGCAGGAACCGACAACTTCGACCAACAGCCTAGAGATGGAATCATGACACGCATAGCCATGGAACATGGCTACACCATAGATGGACTAAGCAAACAAATGACCCGTTCTCTCCTCGAACAATCCGACTTGATTATCGTCATGACCTATCAGCATAAATCCAAGGCCGAAGCCATGTTGCTCAACGAACATTGTGACCGGATACATCTTTTCATGGATTATTGTTTCGGGAAAGACATCTCTTTGGACGACCCTTCCCATATGCCGGAACATATCTACCGGAGAACTTTTGACCTTTTACTCAAAGGATGTAAAATTATTGCAGACAAACTGTGTCAAAGCTCAATTAAAATACCTGAATAATTATCGTCAGAATATGCGTCACATAAAACTTTAACATCATACACTATTGCATCCAAAGATTTTTCTGCCTGCAAACTTCTATCCAACATCGAATAAGGAATCCGCTTATGAACTCCATCCGAACAAAGGAACAGCCGGTCCCTTTCCTGTAACTCAAGGCTACAAACTTCAGGGATAGCCTTTTGTGGTTTGTCAGAAATAAAGCATCTTTCAAAAACTTCCCAACCTAAACTAAAATCCACATGATCACAAGTCTGAAAGATACATCCCTTGGGATTCCGGAACAAATAGCAACGACTGTCACCACAATGAAAGATATGTACTCGACAACCATCCATATATGCTCCAACAATGGTCGTCCCCATTTTCACTCCTTTCTTTCTGTCAGCTTGTCTTTTCAATTTATTAAAGGCCTGAAGAGCCGCTTCAGAAATGAAATCCTCATGGATTCCATTCTCTATATGTCTCAGCCAATACACACAAAAAGCATTACAGACAATACGACTGGAACAAGCACCGTCATGATGTCCTCCCATTCCATCTGCGAGAACAAACAAGAAACGATTCTTGTCCAATTCCAGTACCCGTAAATAATCTTGATTTTCGCTACGTCTCCCACATTCCGTAAAAGAAGTATAAGCCACTCTCATTCCTCAATAATTCTATATAAATATTATTCCTCTCCTGAGAAGACCAGACAAATAAGGATATGCTACCTTTTCTTCCGAAAATTTCTCTATCGGTTTGTCTGTTGAAACCAGTCCTCTTTGCAAAGCTAATAAAAAAACATAATAATCCGACAATCGTTCCACAAATTCCGTATCTTCAGGTAAGTGTAAATAGGAATATGTTTCCATTTGCCAATAAGTGCCATCTTCATCTCTGCATATCGGACAAAAACCTCCTCCCATCTGAGCATCATAACGTATTCTCACTCCAATTTCATACCCTAACACGCAAGTTAAAATACATTCCACAGCCCACCAACAATGAGTATGCATAAAAATATAATGCTCACGTTCTTTCTTACAATGATTGACTATTTTCCGAACTACATCTATCATATATCTCCTGTCTATCTCAAGAAATTCATATAATTCATCAGTCACTTCACATTCAAAAGGAAGCGGTGCAACCCAGAAAGATTCCTGAATAGATACTGGTGATGTGAATGGTGCTTTTTCTTCCTCCCAAAGTCCTCTATTATCATATTCCCGTTCAGAAATATCCGCCTCCCTCATCAGATGAATGTAATCATCAATCAAAACAGATACAAAATCCGAATCCAAGCAAAGTTCTTTTTTATCATATCGTCCACATCTTGCAGCAAATCCTTCCTCATTAAGAACAGACGGACTGATTCGGTAATCCTTTCTTCCGTAATCATAATAGAGATAGAAGCCAACTTGACATCCTGAATAACTATCATCAGAATAGACCGTATGCTCAATACGGGGCTCTGCAGTCTCCAAATGAGCGATAGTCTTTTCTATCGCCTGCTTGACCAGACTTTCCAATTTTTCATCTTTCATAATTCCCGTTACATTTCAAATTCAACATATGGTTCATACCCTTCATAAACGATGGTATCGGTATTAACCTCTGCACTATCTATCGGGACGAGATAAAACATCAGATGATAATCACCTCCCCTTATATCCGAAGCCCAGAAATCTCCACCTTCCTCCAATTTATATTTTAGTTTCTTGCCCGAAGGAGCAACAAGTTTCTTGCCTGTAACCGGATCGTATACTTTAACCATATTACCTTGACCATCCCACACAAAATGGTAACGTTCCACATATCGGTCATCATGCTTCCGCTCAACAATATCATAATAAAGACAATTGACATCATATTCCCGGTCATTGAAAGGCAGAACTGAATCCGTCATGAACGGATAATCATCCGCTTCCTCCCATAAAGTACTAAAACCGACATGCTTTCCCTTACTGTCATACAGATACTTGAAATATTCAAAATATGTCAATTCAGAAGCTTTTGCAGCCATGGCCAACAATCGTCCATGCTTATCATAAACCGTTATTTGTTCATTTTGAGGAGCTGAACCTACCATATCAACAAACAAACAGTCATTTAGACGATACACCGAAGTGGACATTGATGGTTCCGGATATTTACCTCCATATTCCATAATTTGACCATCAAAGTCTTCAATGGTGACAGTCTGTTTCTCCTTGTTCACGTAAGGCAAGACCATCCTTTTATAATTCCCGTCAGCACTCTTCAACAAGAAAGCATCTTTACCATAAGGAATGACATCAATATATCCTTCTTCACACACCAATTCATGAGCGATTAAATCATATATATACCATAAATCCCCTTTCTTTACTTTAAAGTAAGGCTTAGCAGATACCAATATTTTAATAAGGTCATATTCAGCTGGCAATACCATTTGATAACGGTCACGAATTCCCCTTCCCTTTTCACTTTCCACATACAATAACCCGTAAGGAGAATAATCATAATCTCTACATACCCTGACTCTGCTTGCATGAAGAGCCGAACAAGGATTATATCCTATGCATAATATTGGAATCACAAACGAAAGTCCTAAAAACAATCCTATTCCTAACATTTTCCGACGGGTTGCCTTTATGAACTCAAGGGAAAACACTAACATAGCAACAGCAAAACCTGTCAACATGGCTATCCGAAGAAAACCAGTTGGAAATTGTGAGAACCAAAAGCACCATGCCCCAAACGTTATCACAGCAAACTCCTTATAGGATATTCTCTGACAACAATACCATTTCAACAGACCAAAGAAAGCAACAAGGAGTCCCCACAATACCAATGGTGTGATAAATTCCATCACCATACCACAGAAATATGCCACCATCAATATTAATAGAATCATCACACATAATTTTTCGTAACGAGTCAATATTTCGCCCATCTTATCGCGATAAAAAACAAGCGGTATAAAGACGACAGCACAAATAATCAGCATCCTATATACCCAATCATTCAGATTATCGGGCAAACCGAATTCCGCAAAAGCTACTATAGCCATCAGATAACCACAAAGTTCCAGACTTTTGAATATACCAACCGAAGATGGCACAAGTTTATTTTTTACCCGATAATAGCCATAGAGGATAATCGGAAGAATCATCACAATGAAAAATATCCCGACAAATAGGGACCAATTCATAGGAGTACTTCCGACTAATAGACACAAACTTCGGCCCAAACGCTCAACTGGCACCAAATACAAGTCATACATCCCGCTGTATGACAACATCAATATGACTGCATTTAGTACAGCCAACATCCCAATAGGATATATGGACATACTACTCTTCCTATACAACAAGAAGGACAGCCAAATACGCACCAACGGAACTAACCATAGCAAAACATCAAATTCAAAACTATAGTTCAAGGCCCCTAACCATAAGCAACTCAACGCCAGATCTATAATCAATAACACTTTTGAAAAATTATTCTGCTTCATTGTTCATTCTAAAATTGAAATCCCTATTTATTGTTGTTTTGCACGTATATACTCCAATGCTCTATCCAATTGATTATCTTTGCCTGTTGTTTCATGAGAAGACCAATCCAGACAAACAGTTTCATTGGGTTCAACTCCATGCCCTTCAATAATTTCTTTATCCAACGACAAAAAAGCAGCGGTAGGAATATGAATATAGAAAGGAGCTGATTTTAGCCCTGGATCTCCAACATTCCCGACAAAGACCATCTGGTCATCATCGGTAATAGCAGGAGAAAATCCGCCGTGTGTTTGAGTACCTATTACATATCCGTTTTCTAGTTGTTTGGCAGCTAAACTAGTAACTTCTGACATACTAACAGATAAGTCGTTAACCAAAACAACGATAGGGGCTTCCACATGAGCATGTGCATACTTATATATTTCTAAATAGAGAGGTGCAATAGATGAATAATCCAATCGTGCGATTCCTGACTTTTGTCTAAGATAGCCTACTTTTTGGTATTTTTCCCCTCCAACGTCATTTCCTTCCAATAAAGCTCCTAACACATATTGAAAATCCCTAGCATTTCCTCCTTGGTTATTTCTTAAGTCAATGATTACGCCTTTTAATGATTTCTTTTGATGTAACTCTTGTATACTCTTAAACCAACATTCCCATATTTGGTAAATTCTTTTATTCCACTCGATTGTTTCTTTTTCTTCAAATATTTTAGTGAGATTAAATTTTGGTAATCCAAAGTAAACTATTCCGTCTTTAAATTTTCCATAAATGTAATTGTCTTCTTCACGCCATTCCTCTATATCATCATTTTTGATATAATAATCCAAAGAAGGCTCAAAGTACCTATCAAGATAATACAGCTCCATTTGACGAGATGTATTATCCTTAACAGCATCCAACGACGGAATTATACTTGTCCAAATCCTTTCTTGGGTATGGATATTCTTCAAAATCATTCTTAAATGACCGTCATGTAATGGTCTAAACATGTCCTTATATAAAGATACAACAATAGAGTCTGGAACCGGATTTTGTACATCATACATTCTATCAAGTTCTCGAAACGATTGAATATACTTGTCGTACACATCATCCCAATTTAAACCATGCTTTTCTTCGTAATCCCAAATGGGATAATTACTGTTCATTCCTGCCCAAATAGCATTAAATTGTCCTTCGAGTGATGAGTGAGCCTCAGTAAAGTCCAATGCACCATTATTTATATATGGTACAACCATATCACTTTCTTCACGACATGATTGCATGACTAAAACTAAGCATATAATGACTAGCGTTATAATGTTTGATATTTTCTTATTCATATAATATTTGTTAATGATTTATATCAAAAAAGATAGCACAATCCGCTTTGCAATACAAACGTAGTGTTATAACGAGGGTCATCGGCCTTCATATAATGCTTCTGCGTACTTTGAGTACTATAATAAATCCTAGCCTCAACGATTTGCCAACTCCAATTTCTCTTAAATAGTTTAAATTTCCATTCAATGCCCGCACCTCCTACCAATCCATAATCAAAACGTTGGTCTCTTGCACTACTGAAATCATATGTTAACCACTTATCATCAAATGTTCCGTTACCAACATCTTCCATCCCGTCTTTTTGGGTACTGGCCCAATAAGCTCCATACATGCCTAAATTACAAAAAACTCTAATCTTTTTATAACTGGTACTAAATGAAGCCATTATAGGTAATTGTATATAGCCATTGTGAACTTTGTAGTCTGTTCCAGTTTGAGGTATTTCCACTTTATGACTCTTAAAAGTCAAATTAAGGTCAGTTCTAACTCCAAGCCAATGAAAGATGTCATATTGTGCAAGAACACCGAAGGTTCCTCCCCATGCATTCGTATAATTAATCCCATTCATATAGCGAGTGTCGATAGAATAATGGTTATAAGTCGCTCCCGCAGTTACCCCTATTCTCCATTGAGCATTTACAGAAGAGAACACGAATAACATCGAGATCAAACTTAATATAATTACTTTTGTTTTCATGATTTAGTTTTTTCAGTAATTACGATTTCACATTCATCCTCACAATCCTTTTCAGAATTATTCTTAGATTCACATTTATCACCAACCTGCATTTCTTTTTTACAGTTTTGTGCATCTACATCATACTCTATTAAATGCCCAGCATCCACAATGCAATATTTCGCATCGTCAGAGTACTCACGACCGCAATAAGGACATAACTTCATAACATTACTATTTATTAAAGACCACTTCATTTTATTAATTTCCCATAAATCCAATTATTCTTCAATTATTAATGCTCCATAAGATATTGATTCCATTTTTCAATGAATAATAAAATACGACTGCCAAGCATACCGTTTTTACACATAATAAGCCCCAATAAAGCCTAAGATTATTTTGTCAGTATTTTATTATCATTGTTCATATTTTACCTAAGAATGGAATCTTGGCCTTAAGAGATTCTGTTATATTATCCATTATTTTACTCATTGTTGTTTTTGTTATTTTTAAAGCTTTTCCACTACTACATAAATCCCATGCTTTTCCTACAAGTTTTGCTAACATGTCAATAGTATTATCAACTATAATTTTACTACATAATATATTAAATGCTTCTTTTCGTACTTCCCTACGAGTATCCTGCATCTTCTCTACTGAGTTAAAAGCAGAAGAACCGTATTTTAAATAGAATACGGTCATATAGCCAATGGTTAAGGTCGTTAAAGCATTAAACACACCATCTAATAACGAACCCGTAACCTTACCAATAACATTAATGACTTCTTCATCTTCAACACCAATATTGGCTAACAAAGTGTCTAAATTATCATCTGCTGTTTCTGAAATATCTTGACCTAAGTAAGAAACAAAACTAGCGCCGATAACACATGTATATAGTTTTATTTGTTGAAATATGTTAGGTCTGAATCCTACGGCATTTACTATATGTTTTATCATTCGCATATTAGTACATATAGAAATAATGGAATCAAATCTTCCACTTTGAGAAACAGTTGAAATCATAAATACGTATGATGCATGTTTGACAATTATTTCGTCTACACCTTCTAATCGTTTCTGCATTTCGGTATTTATAAAATCTATTTTCCATTTTTTGTTATGCTTATAAAGATTCCAATTATATCTAACCTGATCATTGGACGCTAAGCTTATTTTATGTCCGATTTTTGTCAGTTCTTTTTCTTTACAGTTTTCATCAACGACCATTCTTGGGATAGAAGAAGCGTTTAAAACCTCTTTTATTCCTAGATAAATAATTAATATGCCTAGTAAAGCAAGCGCAGCATCTTCCAATAAAGCACACTGTTCTTTCCACGTCAAATCAGAGAAATAACGTAGTCGGATTAACCATGAACTTACATATGCAACAATTAGAATACAGAAAAAAACAACAATACAGTTTATAATACGATTAAATGTTTTCATAGCTATTAATTATATTAATCCAATTTCTAAGAATATTTGCTGCTTCAAATTCTTTTTCGTCATATTCTTTTAGTCTTTCTATTTGTTTATAATAATTCTCCTTTATTTGTCCTGCTAATTGTTTATAGTAACTAATTAAATCCTTTAAGTAAGCTTCCTTAAACTCATCCTTATCAATTAGTTCAAGAAAATATTGATACATGCAATAAGCATAGTCCTTTAATTCTTTTTTTGTTATATAAACAGATTGATATGCAAGCACTCTCTCTATCTCTACATCGTATTTGCTAATTATGTCTTTTATGCAAGATGGAGCTTCCGCTGAATACAATGTTAGTCTAGGATTATATTCTTCAACTTTAAGTTGTATTCCAGCTAACTCCGTCATTAATATTCTATTCTCATCCTGAATTATTCTGGATACAATATTTATTTCTGATTCCAACACATTGGTTATCACTTCACCAAAAAAAACAAGAAACTGTTTTAAGTACTTTCTTGCAGTAGAAACTTTAAAAGGTCCTCTTAAACATTTGATATAACTGGCAGAAGTATCCCCTCCGATATAACCATTTTTTTTTTGCAACTCCGCTTTTATTACATTAATAACTGTCTCAAATTTGCTTTCCTCCTGCAGTTTTAATAAAATTGTATTTCTTATTATTTCATCATCTTCTTTGAAGATAATTCTTTCTTTACTTTCTTTTATTTGTTTATATTTTTCTTCTATTTTATTCTTTAAATATTCATCGGTCTCTTTAATTTGTACCAATAATCTAGAAATTCGATTTTTCAATAATATACAAGGATTTCCGAATAGACAATCATATATTTGATTTTGTTTCTCGTTAAATAAGTCACATTCATCCTCAAAATCATTAAGTAAATCATCTGTTTGCCACATACGACCAACTCTGTTACCTCTAAAATCAGAAATCTTTCCTAAGTTTATCGTAAATGCAAAACGACGTTCTGCTTGATTGGTATTGTTAATTAAAAAACCTTGACTTTGTAATATGCTTATACCCTCTTGTAATTGTGTTTGTCTTTTTATATTTTTTTCTTCATTTGAGAGCCAATATGCGGCATCATAAAAATTATGAAGCAGACAAATGGGGACATTAGGGTTGATGTCGTGCAATTTATTGAGAAAGTCATGAGCTTTTTCATTAATAACAGAAGTAGAACTTTGTACGTATATCAAAAAGTCCGCTTCTCGAATAATTGTCTGATAATATGGATTGTCGTCATTAGCTTGAAAACCATCAAACCCTGGCATGTCTATTATATAAACATTTTCACGTAACAAATCACCACCTCTTGCATATATTTTCTTTAAAATAACATTAGGATCAGATACAGTTCCAAACTCCTGTATCTGTTCGAAATCATTTTCTGTCAATCCATTTAACCTAATATTATTAATTACAGAACTAATTCTTTCAGCATTTCTGTTTTCGTCCCCTAAAGAATACAGACAAGTCTCACCTTCGACTACTATTCCGTTTTCATCCATAGCACCATTAGCGATTATTAAAGGGTATTTTGTGGTTTCCAAAACGCCTATAGGACTAACGTTGGCATTAGCTAATAAATTCACCAATGTGGATTTTCCTGATTTAACTGTTCCTACTATAACCACAATACATGCATTGCTGCTATTTTCATTAATGCGTACACGTAATTTCTTTCCTAACCTTTTAATTTCCGTTAATTTTTCACTATTATTAACCAATGTAGTAAACTCATCGTTATTGAATAAGTCCTCTATTCTGTCATCAAGAAAGTTTTCCAGTTCAGTTAGCAACTGCCTTGACATAATATTAATATTATTGATATTATTTAACAGCATCGTGTCTCTGATTTAAGATTAAGTTAGACAATAATAATGCTATTTGTGAACATAATACAAATGTCCACAGTTAAGACATTTATCAGTGCTAGTAATTATTCCGTTATTCCCTTTGTCAATGCATTTAAATGTTGTGTTTTTATTAGGACATTTTTTACTAGCATCAGTCAAGAATGACTTCTTCCCCGTAAAACTTGGAGAATAAGAAGGCATTCTTGACTCATTTTCTTTATCTGAATTTAATATATAAGAAGGCACTTGGGGTTCAAACAATTCTGCTATGTGAGTTACAATTCCATCTATTGCTCTTTTAAACCCATTGACATTACCCATGTAGGCATAAGAGCCAAAAAGTATAATTCCTACAAATATTTTTCCTTTTTCCATACGTAAATATTAAGCATTCTACATTACTAATTAGACTTTATTTATATTGCTATTTCAATTTTCCTTCTTGTTTAATTTTAAGTTCAAAGGATTCATGTTCTCCTTTAATATTTATATAAGCCTCCCGCATGCTTCCTGGATTTTGAGATATTTCAAATGTGATCTTCTTTCCTACCTTTCTTGCATTAATCCATTCCCAATTATTTTTATTACTCCACAAAGAATAATCCTTTTCATTTGTAAATACATCAAATTCAAAAGTACCACCTTTATCATCTACATTTATTGTTCTTGACCTACCTAATATATAATATTCCCAATATGTTTGTCCTACTAAAATTTTTTCTTCAAATTGTCCAGCCATCACCCTAATCGTATCAATTCTCATCTTATCATACATAATATTAGGCTTACATGAAACTATAAAACTCGTTTTTGATTTCTTTACAGGACACCATCCAGGAGAGGCAACTTCCCATTTCCCGTCAGTATCAACATGTATCTCCCAAGCATCAATAGCAAAGCGACCTTTTTCATCTTCCCAATCATACGCTTGTCCATCCTTTTGAAAGGCAATTGTATTTTTGGAAACATTCAAATATGTCGCTTCTTTTGAATCTCCCTGAGCCACTTCAAACAATTCTGAAAGATCCTTATCATAAGTGTTTGCTGCAATACACAAACCTACTATAATGACAAAGAGAAAGGAAAACAATTTTACAAATCCTGGAATGTTCTCTTTTTTCCTCTTTTCCTTCGTACTTTTACCGAGAGGCTTTCCGCATCCTCCACAAAACTTCACTTCAGGCGAATTTTCGAATCCACATTCCTTACAAACCTGATTGTTTGATTTCTTTTTAGTCTCATCTACTGAGTCGGGCAATGCCCAACCATCTCTAACACAAAATCGAGCATCATCGTCATTTACTTGTCCACATTGACTACAAATTTTCATAACTCAGACTTATTTATTTGTTTAACTTCATTCAATCCCATATTGATAAAAATCAGAACTATTACCCAAATGGCTGCAAATAGCAACCAATATTGCAAATATATTTCTTGTCCCAATCCTATCGGTGTATCCCATAAAGCATGAAGGATGACCGGAATAATAAAAATCTTCCAAAATCTACCACTGAAAAACAGATTAAGCTCCAAAGGTCTATCACCTTTTGCCAACAATATGGCAGAAGCGGCAATAGCAGCCCATGTGACATGCCCGCCAGGAGACATAAATCCTCTCAAGTAAATATTATCTAGCATAGCTTCCATGGCATTCCCATTGGCCAAATTGTTTAATAATACGACAAAAGCATATCCTGCCGACTCAAATGCGGCAAAGCCGGCACCTACTGCAGCCCCAATCAACAATACATTAAGGATATATTTATATTGAATGGAATGTTTCAATATAAAAAAGACAATAATAGCCTTCGCCAGTTCTTCCACAATACCAATGATACAAGCATCAAAAAACGTCATGTTGTAGACATTTGGCTGTAAGAACATGGAGTACAATATCAATGTCACAAACAAAGCCGCACATCCACCGACAAGAAAATATTTCACTACTTGATACAAGCTTATATTACGAAAAGCATTTACTTCAAGAAACAAAATGAGCGTTGTTAAAGGTACAGCAAACGACCCTACCATAATAAGGCCAGGAACAACGTTTATGTTATTGAAACATTCCCAACATATTTTCAGCAAAATAAACACGATGGCAAAAATCACGAACACTCGGCTATACAACCAAGGATTAGGCCATGTAGAAGACACGTTTGATAATGCAGGGGTTGTTTTCTTTGTTCCACAGATAAATATTTCTTCTGCTTCATCTGTAGTATGATGCTTGAACACATCAGAAAACAGATTCTTCCAATTCAATTCTTTAGAGCCGGTATTGCCAACATAATCATTTATCTTATCAAAAATCGATTGTGAAGCCTCTTCTGATTTTTCATCAGAAAAAGTTCCATTCTTCTTGTAATTGACTTTTTCTTCCTTTATCTTCTCTTCAAAAGAGAATTTATCAGAAGATTCTTCCACCTTCTTTCCACAATATTTGCAAAATCTATCTGTTGCAGCTAGAGGGCGCTTACATTTAGCACATTTTGCAGAAGTATCATTCATGTTTTCCATAGTAATATCTCTTTCTCCGCCCCACAAGAATGTTATACAAAAAAGAAGCGTAGGACTGTGTACTATTCATCATCTTTGAAGGTCCTGAGAAAACCCGAGTAACTTAATGAATAGACAACAGCCCTACGCTGGAAACCAGCGTAGGAACCGTCCATGTCATTCTTGTTACTCTTTTCAAATTTCTCAGGTTCTCAAAGACAAGAATGAAGCACAACGCTTCTTACTAATATCTAAAATACATGAATAGACGCTTCTATTTCATTGCTTCAAAGTTAAAGTATTAATCTATATTCTCAAAAATATTTCCAATTTTCCTCAACATTTTCTTCATTGTCTACTACTTATTATTACTTTTGTGATATATCAACCCATGTCATTAAACAATCTGAGTTTTTAATCTATGAGAAAAAGAATACTTCCTCTACTCACCTGGCTTCATAAAGTAGCTTTCACCATATGTCTTATTAGCTTAAGCATCTGCGACTTATATGCAATCGACCGTTTCGCAGGCTGGGAACAACGTGAAATGGAAATTATCCGTTTGTTTGAAGACCAACAATTTGAGAAAGGTAATGAAATGCTTAAGAAATGGCTCCTTTCCACCCCCGAGACGATAGACTATCCTTTCGACAAGCTTCAATGCGAGATTGTAGGATTTTGCAAAACTGTTTCACCGGACAAAAAGCTTTGTGTATTCAGCTGGAATCAATTACTGCATTTCAGAATAGCCTATTGGGGCAATGTCATACATTATCAAACTCCTACAGGCTATAAAACCTTGAATTGCAGCCTCTGGAAAGCAGGAGACATGAAGGCGGCAGAAGACATAGAGGAACTTGGGTGCTGTACGGAGTCTATCCATCAAATAACCCACCATGACGGACGGACGGTTTACCTGACCAAGAATTCCTTCGAAACACATAGCACTGAATACTTCACATTGATGAATCCCTATGTAATAGAGGACGGGAAGATTCGTCCGGTAAAAGGAATGTGTATAGATTCAGATGGGGAAGCTTGCGATGAACTCTTCAGTGAATGTAACCTCCCTAAGTGGCGGGACAAAATGGGAAATGTAGAAGGATATTCGGAACTATTCTTTTACGATGACGAAAAACATGAATGGCTAATGCCTGTCACCGATATGGACAATGCCCCCACAGACAAATATGAACGGTATGTATACAATGGCAAGAATATTGTATTCAAGGAGGTCATAGAAGGGAAAGAGCTACATCCGAAATTATCAGGATTTGAAAGTTTGGAACAACTTTATGACGTGGGGAGATATTTCGTTCGTGTAGACCTGATGCCGGACAGCACTTTCCGATATGCTTCTTGGAAGAAAGAGACAATAGGTGATGGCACGTTGGATATGGGAAAACAGCCTGATATAATTGTGAAAGGAGGACATCTGGATGAAGCAGAAGATTACTACGTATTCCCCAATGGACGCTATGAATACAGAGTGACCTTCATGCCTCTAAATACCTACGAGCTGAAGCTTGTCATAGATGGCAAAGTGAAATATACTTGGAAGAAAGAAGATGAATGACATTTTTTATTAACAGGCAGAAGAATTATCATGAAAACTATAAAAGAAACAATAAAGCACATCAACAAACAATCATTGAAAGTGATCGGTAAATCATTAATTCCTAATGACTTTACCTTTCAATCCGAACACGAATTTCTGAATTTCATCCGAAGAAAATGGATATATCTCTATCTTCATCCCAAAGGCAAAGTATTGTCATTCAACTGGCTGAAAACGCATTTCTCATCCCAACAACTTAGGGATGCCCAAATATACTTATCAGGTATACACAAAGTGAAAGGAGATGTCGTTGTAGGTGGTAAAGCAACCGTCTTTCATTTTGATGAAGGTAAAATTTATGCCGCCGGCAACTCAACTGTCATAGATTACGGAAATGGGAATATCTATGCAGGAAATGACACAACCATTCATGCCTTCCATAGTAACAGAGTGTTTGCCAAAGAACATTCACTGGTAATAACTCACACTACACGCCCAATCATTCACGCATGGCAACAAGCTGTTGTCATGGCTGATACACATGCCACTATCACCGCTCATGGAAATGTGCATGTAATTTGTAGAAATGGAGGTCATATTGTAGCAAAAGACCATTCGTTTCTTGAAATGTACACCAATTTCATTGAAGGAAGAGTGGAATTATACGGAAAATCCATTGCCATTTTATACGGAACAACGGAAGCATTCGTTACCAATGAAGCTACCGCCAAAGCACACGACGATTGTATCATAGAAGTGGAAGATAAAGGAACCGTCTATGCCTACAACAATGTAAAAGTTACAGCATCTTGTGAGTCTAGGATATATGTTTCGGATAATGCTAAAGTTTCTTTGTCAGATTCAGCTACATGTAAAACAATCTAAAAATTTAAATGCGCCAGAATTATTCATCAGCATAATACTGTTTCGCATCACAGATGTTGGTAACCATCCATCTGCGTTACAAACACAGATGAACATAATAAGCTTTCCTCGATTTTCAAATTCTTGTTCACCCCTATTTGCAATCGCGAATAATTAGACAACAGAATATTTTGTAATTTCTCTACATCTCTACAAAGGAGCTGATAATCGGCATCTTACATCATGTAGAGAATATGCAGAGAACACCTTCTCTACATATTCGAATCTCTCCATTTGTATTAGTTCCAACTTTTTCCACCTACTGGAACTTTTTGTTCCACTAAGTGGAACTTTTAGTACCAGCTAATGGGAATATTGGTTCCAACTAATGGAACTACTTCACGAAACTACATGTTAACGGATTTAGTTGTCGTTTTTGTCTTATTGATAAATAAAATGAAAGGAAAGTAGATTCCCTACATGCTTTTTACGAGCTCTCTACATTGATAACGGATTGATTTTCAAGTCCTCTGTAGAGAATGTAGAGATGTATGTAAAAATCAATTTGATAATAACAAAGAAGAGTGACAAGAACTCTCATCTTGCCACTCTTCTTTGAATACTAAACGCAACGAGCATCCATATTATCTCTTCAGATTCGGATTCTTCTCCACTTCCGTAGGTGGATAAATCTGATAGATGCTGTTCTCACCCTCCCAACTAGGAGCCACGGACATGTTTTCCTTCAACACCACATCTTCCTTCAACGTGTATGTGAAAGCGACACCTTCCGCATTGCGACTATGCGTCAATGTTCCGGCAGGTACCAACACTTCCGTCTGAGCACCGGCACGATAATCGTATTGCGCTTTCAAACGGTCCATGCGGAATTCATCGGAACGACGGGTAACCATAGCCAACAAATAGCCAGCCACTTCATAACCATGTTCTTCGTAAGCCGCTTCTGCCAATTGGTCGGCACTCATCGCATCAATGGCATTGATAGCCGATTCGTCGGCATAGGCACGAGCGCGAACTTGTTTCAACGCTTGCTTGGCAGAGGCCAAATCACCTCCGGAACGAGCCACTGACTCTGCATACCAACAAAGCACTTCGGAATAACGAATCAACTGATGACGCTTATCGATACACATCCCTGCCCAGAAAGGTTCCTTGTAATCGTAAGGAGCGGCAATAGGAGCACCCGAAGCATCCTTATTGACCGTCATCGAAACGAACATCGGACGATAATCGCTGACTACGGCATTGGTACCATTGTAAGGCTCGCCATCTTGGGTAGCCCACCAATCGACCAAGGTTACACCATCGTTCAACAACAATTGCTTGGCATAGACATAATCCTTACGAGGTCCTTCGGGATAATTCGCCCAATAACGGCGTTCGGCCAAGAAATCGCCCCAACCACCCAAGCTCTGAATCTGATGGCATGAAGAGAACTGAGAGTCGCCATTGCTCCATCCACCGGTACGGGGCATGTAATAAATGCTCAACAAGGACTCGTCGTGGAAATTGTTTCCATAGGAGTAGACTTGTCCCCAATCCGTCAACAAGGATTGCGGATAGGTACCATTGTTCACTCCATCAATCACTTCCTTTGCCTTGGATGCCGCCTGGGCATAATAACTGGTCTGATTGAGCGGATACCCTGCCATGGACATGTAAACCGCCGATAACGTTGCCTTCACCGTTTGGATAGACACATAAATATTGGTACCATTGATAGCCCGATTCGTTCCGGTGTATTGAGCCGGTAGGTTACAAGCCTCAGCCGCGGTAAGGTCGGACACGATTTGTGTATAGATATCAGCTACCGGAGTCAATGGGGTATCGTTATTGTCCACCTCATTGTGCAAGATCAATGGCAAAGGGCCGAACAAGCGCACCAAACTGAAATAAGAGAAAGCACGCCAATAGTAAGCTTGCCCGAGGGCTATATTGATTTCGTCTTGTGTTGTGGGAACCTTATCCGCATTGTCAATAATCAAGTTGGCGGCCTTGATGATGGCATAGAGCTTGCTCCATCCTTGCTCCTGTCCTTTCGCATCCGAAGGATATTCAAAGGCATCCGCCGAAAGGTAAGCCGCCTTGTTGGAACCGGTGGTGGATGTCACATCATCGCCCTGGCATTGCGGAATCATCGGATTGGAATTGCATTGCAACTCCTGCACCTTGGCATAGAGAGCATAAACGCTCATGTTCAATTCGTTCTGATTGGAGAAGAACGTATCAGGGGTAAGCCTTCCCTGAGGCTCTTCGGTCAGGAAGTCGTTACAAGAAGTAGCGAACAATAGGGTGGTTGCATAGATGCAACCGGTCAATATTCTTTTTTTCATGATATTCGTATTTTTATAATTAGCACTATTCTTTTGTCATCCAGACGACCATCGGGAGGAAGGATCTCGAATACATAAAGTGAGTGTTACCGAGATTCTTCGCTTCGCTCTGAATGACAATACAAAAGTTAGAATGTCATACGTACACCGAACGTCCAAGTTCTCGGAGTAGGATAAGTACCGGTATCTACACCAGTAGCTTGGTCGCCCGCCGAACTGGAGAAAGAGAAGCCTGCCGGATTGGAACCCTTATAGCTGGTAATAGTAAAGAGATTCTGCACACTAAAACTCAACTGAAGGTCTGCAAACTTGATGAGACTCTTCGGAAGGTTATAGGACAAGGTAATGTTCTCGCATCGGAAATAATTCGCATTCTCCAGATACTTGGAAGAATTGGCCTTGGTCACATTGTTTTGTGTACGGCTAGGGTCTGTCCATAAGGTACCGATTCCTTCAATATGCCCGGCTTCCGTAAACATACGCGAATTACCAATCATTTCGTTCATGGCAAAACGAAGTACATTCAAACGCTTGGCACCGAAAGCTGAATTGAAGAACGCATTCAAACTCCAGTTCTTGTAACGGAGGCTATTGTTCCATCCCAATGTGAAGTCCGGTGAAGAACGTCCGAGTACCACACGGTCGGTCGTAGGGTCAGGGCTTCGGGTAACACTTCCATCCGCGGTATAATAGGTATCGTACCCGTCGGCATCAATACCCGCCCAACGATAGCCATAGAAGGAGCCGATGGCTTCGCCCTCGGTAATGATGTTGGTACCATCATCGCAAATGCCCGGCATCACCCCACTATAGAGACGAGGTTCTTGTGCGGTAAGCTTCACCACCTTATTCTTCAAGTAAGTACCATTGATGGAGGTACTCCAATCAAAATCGTTGGTAGAAAAGACATTGGCACTGATGGCGAAGTCAAGCCCTCGATTGGATACTTCTCCAGCATTGATCAAATAGGAGGTACCTCCCAAATAGTTAGGCAAACGGGTAGAAAGCAAAGCATCCGTCGTACGTTTATCGAAATAGTCCAAACTCAATGTCAAACGATTGTCCCACAATCCCAAATCGAAACCGATATCAAACTGATTGGTCTTCTCCCACTTGATGTTCGGAGTGGCCAATGTGTTCTCCCAATAACCGGTCACACCGGTATTGCTACCGAAATAGGTCGTGGTCTGACTCATCAAGGCCAAGGTTGAATAAGGAGCAATATCTTGATTACCAATCACCCCATAGCTGGCACGAAGTTTCAAATGATTGACGATATCCCGATACGGTTCCATGAACTTTTCATTGGAAGCGGTCCAGGCAAAAGCAATCGATGGGAAATAGCCCCACTTATTATTGGTAAATCGGCTGGAGCCATCGGCACGGAACGTACCCGTAACCATGTATCGATCATCGTAGTTATAGATGACACGACCTACCGCCGAGAGCATCGACCAATCCGAATAGCTATTGGAGGCATTTCGGGTAAGTGCATTGTTCACATTCCACCATCCTACGGACTCTACTTGGATGTTCTGTCCATTGATACCCATCGAGCGGGTATTGCTGGTGGTGGCTTCCCATACGGCGGTAGCGGTCAGGTGATGCTTGTCATCCCAAACTTTGTCGTAAGTAAAGTTATTGGACGATTGGAGCAAGACACGTTGCGAATTGCTATTGCTCATGCTATTGCTACCATTGCTATTGATCTTCAATGGAGAGAATCCATACGAGGTATTGTTATAGTAGTCAATACCGTTGCTGGTCGTAAAGGTCAATCCATCGATAATCTTGAAGCGAAGGTCTACATGACCACTCACCACATCACGTCTACGCTCCTGGCGATTGTCAAGGACGATACCCAACGGATTGTTCTGGATGGAGCTATAAGGGTCGTAATTATAATTTCCCTCTGCATCCAGGAGTTCCATGCTAGGCGAATAGTTGAAAGCGACCCACAATGGATTGGCACCACTCAGTTCCAAACCACCGATACCTTTCCCTTGCCCTCTAGAAGCATTGAAGTCCAATGTCAAGTCCAACCAATCGGTCATCTTCGCCTTGATGTTGGCCTTGGCGGCATATCGTTCGTAAGAGCTCTTTTCAATGGTTCCTTCCTGATTCATATAATTGCCGGAAATATACGTTTGCAAACCTTCCGTTCCTTTCGAGAACACTAACTTATAGTTTTGCACCAAACCGGTACGGAAAATACCATCAATGTAATCGACTCCCGGATTCGTACCATTCAGATAATCGGCCACATCCAGTTCATTCACCCCATTGTAATCCACCAACGCTTGCGCATACGTTTGCGCATTCATCTTTTTGGGCAATCGGGTTGCTTCCGAGAAACCGACAGATGCATCGAAGGTGATACTACTTTGTCCAGACACCCCACTCTTGGTAGTAATAATCACAACCCCATTCGCACCACGCGAACCATAAATAGCGGTAGAAGAAGCATCCTTCAGAATCTGCATACTTTGAATGTCTTCCGGATTGATACCTTCCAAACCGGATTCACGCACCATACCATCTACGACATAGAGTGGTTCATTGCTCTTATTAATGGAATTGGTACCACGGATACGAATCTTGACCGAACCACCCGGAATACCGTCGCTCACGACATTTACCCCAGCTACACGTCCTTGCAAGGCATCGCTCACTTGGGTGATCGGTTGTGCCTTGAAAGATTTGCTATCCATCACGGATACTGCTCCCGCCATATCCGCCTTGCGTACTGCACCATACCCAATGACTACCACTTCGTCCAATGCCTGAGTATCTTCTTTTAATACGATGTCCAACGGACGACCGTTCCATGTCACATCCTGATCCTTATATCCCACATAAGATACCTGAATGACATCGCCAGGTTTTACTCCATTCAAGGTAAACATTCCGTCCATATCGGTTACGGTTCCTGTCGGTGTTCCTTTCACTATAACGGAGGCACCAATTACCGTCATTCCCGAAGCATCTTTTACCACACCGGTACATGGACCATTTTGTTGCACGATCCCTACTTTGATTAGCTCTTCGAATGCATGTACTTGCATGGCTCCTCCCATTGCAGATAGAGCCCAAAGCATCCCCATGAATTTCATCTTTCGCATAGACTTTAAGCTTAAAAAAGATTTGATTAAAATACCATTATTATCACATTTGTAAATAATAACATGGGATAGTCAAAAAATGTTCAAAGCGGAAAACAAAAGGAAGCGAAGGCTCTCAAATACCCAAGAGTATTAAGAGAGCCTTCGCTTCCTTTCCGAGATCAATCTATAAAGATTTATTTCAATGCCGTAGCTATCGTTTCCATCAATTTTTGGAATTCTTCTGCCGTATAACCCACAGAAGAATAAATCAACTTACCGTCCTTACCGAACAAATAAGCACGTGGTATGGACTTTTCAGCAAACAAGGAGAACACTTCACGCTTCGGGTCTGGATAGAGCGGGAAGGTGAACTTCTTGCGTTCATTGTACTTCTGCAATTGTTCATCGGTATGTTCACGACCGATCACCAACATCACAAAATCCTTATTGTCCTTATATTTCGGCCAAAGGGTACTTTGTACATCTGCCAACTCCTTCTGACAAGGACCGCACCAAGTAGCAAACAAGCTGACCAATACCACCTTATCTTTCAAGTCGGCCGGTTTCACTTGGCCATATACTGAAGAGTTCAATTCAAACTTCGGCAAAGCATCGCCTACCTTTAACTCTTGTGCTTGTACCCCTAATACCAAGGCAAGCATCATTAACATCATAACTAACTTTTTCATGCGCTTCTACTTTTAAGGTTCGTATTTATTTGAAAAGTTTTTCTATTTCGTCTTCTTTCAACACCACCAAGGCCGTCTTTCCATCAGGCGTATAATTCGGCGAGGAAGAAGTAAGCAAGCTATCCACCAAATTGTTCATTTCTTCATTGGACAATACTTGACCGGTAACAATCGATGCCGCCTTTGCCAACGACAATGCCAACATGCTCTGTACTTCTTCTTTCACTTTACAACCTTTTTCCAAAGCGGTATGCACCATATTCTGTACCAATTCGGTCGGTCGTAGTCCTTCAATTCCGGCAGGTACTCCATTAATGGCATAGCTACCTCCACCCAAATCGGTCAACTCGAAGCCTAGGTAAGACAAGTCCTCCATGATGCTTTCAAGTACCGGTATTTCAGAGGCCGAGAACTGAACGATGTCCGGGAACAACATGCCTTGCGATGCTCCTTGTCGGGAAGCAATCTGAGTCAGATAACGATCGTACAAGATACGGATATGCGCCCGTTGTTGGTCAATCACCATCAATCCCGATTTGACGGAAGTCAGGATGAAACGTCCTTTATACTGGTAATGTTGGGAAGAGGTTTCCACCGCATTGCTTTCTTCCGTTTGGGCATACAATGTACCCATCGATGACTCTACCGGTTGTTCCGTCCAATAGTCATTCTCATCCGGAAAAGCAAAAGACGAAGGAGACGCTACTTGTTCCAAACCTTCATACAACTTATCCCAACCCCTTGTGTCTTGACGGGAATAAGAGGAAGGAGACGGAGTGGCATCAAACGGATTATACTCCGGATTGTAGTTGGTCTTCGGCATCTGTACGCCCGAATAAGGTGAATGCTCGAAGGCTGGAATATCCGGCATTCCTTCAGTATCGAAATCAATCGAAGGAACAGCATTGAACTTACCCAACGATTCCTTGATAGCCGCCGAAAGGATTTGCCAAATGGCCTGTTCGTTCTCGAACTTAATTTCCGTCTTTGTCGGATGAATGTTCACATCAATATTAGCAGGGTCTACCTCGAAATACAAGAAATAGGATACTTGTTCGCCCGTCGGCACCAATTGTTCATAAGCATCCATGACCGCCTTATGGAAATAAGGATGACGCATGTATCGGCCATTGACAAAGAAATATTGACGGGCTCCTTTCTTACGGGAAGTTTCCGGACGACCGACAAAACCGGAGATACGGATCATGGTGGTATCGACCTCTACCGAAAGTAATTCCTGGTTAATCTTCTTTCCGAAAACACCCATGATGCGTAGCTTCAATTGGATAGCCGGCAAATTAAGCATTTCTGTGCCATTGTGATGAAGCGTAAAGGAAACCTCCGGATTGACCAAAGCAATGCGTTCGAATTCGGTCAGGATATTACTCAACTCTGTTTGGTTCGACTTCAAAAATTTACGTCGGGCCGGTACATTGAAGAACAAATTCTTTACTTGAAAATTACTTCCCTTTGGACAAGCCACCGTTTCCTGACTCTCTACCTTGGAACCGGCAATACACAAAGAGGTACCCAAATCCTCGCCTTCCTGACAAGTTCGAAGTTCGACTTGAGCCACGGCCGCAATAGAAGCCAACGCCTCCCCACGAAAGCCCATGGTACGAAGGGCAAACAGATCGGCCGCTTCACGTATCTTGGAAGTGGCATGGCGTTCAAAAGCCAGACGAGCATCGGTTTCGGACATACCCTTACCGTCGTCTATCACCTGAATAGACGTTTTACCGGCATCCGTCACCAATACATCGATGTGCTTGGCACCGGCATCCACCGCATTTTCCACCAGTTCCTTAATGACAGAAGCCGGACGTTGAATCACTTCACCAGCCGCTATCTGATTGGCTACCGAATCGGGAAGCAAACGAATAATATCACTCATAGACCAACGATTAGAAAGTCAATTCACCTGTTACCAAATAATGGAGAACATAACAAAGAGCACCGATACCAATCAACAAGGCGGCGTAAGTCAACGGCTTGCGTCCACTTTCCTTTCTACGCTTCAGATGTTTCGTGCCTTCCACAAACTTGCCACGGATTCTTTCTTCTGCGGTAAGTTCCTTTTCCGGAAGCAATCCCAAATCACGCTTGGCATTCTCTTCAATCTTGGCAAGTCTTTCCTTGCGTTCGTCTACATATATATATTGATGGCTATAAGCACGTGGCTTTTCAGATTTGAACATTCCCATAATATCTATTCTTTTTTAGCGTTCTCAAACAATTTCTGGTTAGGCAATGGTGCCGCTCCACGGGTACTCTTCTTAAGTTCCTGTCCAGCCCCCTTTCCACGCCAATTAAATATATCTTCCTTACTCAATGGACGAACATAGTCAAACCAAGCAAAGTTATCCAACTTTTTCTTATTGGACGGAATCTGAGTCATCGGATACAAGGTTCCATTGGACTTCGGACTCATAATCATCTTCTTCAGTTTCCGGTTTTCCAAAAACATGCTCAACTGACTCGTTTCCGAAATATTCATCCCAATAAATGTACTATCCTTCTCCATCGGGTAATACACCAAACGAACCGAGCCAATCACATCGACCTGACGCATCTCCTTACCCTTGAAGAAAGCCTTCATTTCTTTTCCGGTAACTTGATTATAATTGGCTGAATCCAATCGTTCTACCGACAAGGCCTGATTCTGGATATGTGCCCAATCGATGGTACTATCATTCATATAAATCATGATTTGTTCACCCAACAATTGTTGTTGCTTGTTCCAAAGAATCGGGTCCCGATACATGGTCAGACAACTATCCTTGGAAGAGAAAACCAATGAATCGCACACTCCCTGCACATCGGTACGGTAAAAACGAACTTTGTGATAAGCACGAGCCTCCCGAAATACCGAATCCGTATTGAAGTTAAAGGTGTACATCTGAAGGGTATCGGCATGAATAAACAAGCTATCTCCTTGTGAAAAGTCTACCGCCATGGCTTTGTCCGTTGCAAAAGCATAACTCATCAACTGGTTATAATAGCAATAATTTCCAGTCAACATGTTCTTGGAAATTGTATCTACAAATTCCACGTTGAAGAAAGCTTCCCCGACCCCTTTGTTACGGTCATAGAACAGGCTATCTCCCGTCAATTGTTTGCCTTCATTGGTCAAGATAGAACGGTTCAGCAACTCGGCTTGTCCTTGTTGGGTATAGTAATAACCCAATTCCGAATAGATGTGGTTTTCATCACTATCGATATCCGAAGGTCCTACAATGTTTGCTACCTTTGTAGCCGTATTATAGCGAAGCGTATCGGAAGTCAATGTGAACTGAGGGTTCACCAATTCCACTTCATAATTGAATACCGACATCTTGGTAGCGGGGCTATATTCTCCCCAATCTGAAGTCAATACATTCTCTTCATCCATCAAGGTACCTCCATCAAAGAAGTAACCCAAATTGGCGATACGGTCATAATTCAAGCTATCGGTGGTCAGCGTAGTAGTACGGTTCTCCATGCGGACATTGTTCCGGACTTTGGCTATTTGTGTATTACCGTCATAGAACAAATAATCGCCGTAAAGAAACAAAGTATCCCCCTGCTCCATCTTCACATTATCAAATGCTTCCAAGGAATTGGACTTTTCATAGAAGCAAGCACTATCACAATACATATAGATACTATCATGCCGGAAAGACACATTGCCTACCAAGATCTGTGCATCAGGGTCCGGATTGTCCTTGCTCTTTTTCAACACATCCGCATGAAGCAAGTAAACCTTGCTCTTTGCCGGTTGTGCCGCATTTCTTCTAGGTTGTACCTGCGCAACCAAACAAAAGCCAAATAGGCACAAGATACTTAATAAAAGTACCCTGCGCCCATTTGTATTCTTATGATTATCTGTATTTATCATTTTATTCTTTTCTTACCCAGCCTGGATATTTGAAATCACATTTTACCCAATTTTCATTAATACGTACATAAGTCGATTTCTGCTTGTCACGAATCCACTTTTCCAACTTTTCATCACCAAGTTTGGATTGTACGATTGCTTTCAACCGTTGATAGTCTTCGGTAATCGTTGCCTTATGTCCATCGATGCGTGCTTTCAATTTGACAATGGCACAAATTTCCTTGCCCTTGTTATTAATCATGGTAAACGGTTCCGAAATTTCTCCTACATTCAAGCCTTCAACGGTCTTTGCCACTTCTTGTGAAACCTGAGCCAATTCCTGCATTTCGAAACGGGCAGTTCCCGAATTCGGATTAGCCATCAGACCATGGTTATTACGGGTATCCTTGTCTTGTGAAATGAATGTTGCCGCTTCATCAAAAGTGAACTTGGCGTTACGGATATCCTTGGCAATAGAGTCCAAACGAAGCAATGAGGCTTCCAAATCCTTTTCCTCTACTTCCGGTTTCAACAATATATGACGGGTATTGATACGGTCCCCACGTTTTTCAATCAACTGAATAATATGAAAACCGAATTCTGATTCTACAATCTTGGAAACCTTTTTCGGATCCTGAAGATTGAAGGCTACATTCGCATATTCAGGGACTAACTGACCACGTCCCATGAAACCAAGTTCACCACCACGACGACGGGTACCTTCATCTTCCGAATACAGACGTGCCAATGTAGAGAATGCGATTTCTCCCCTATTCACTTGTTCCGTATAATCACGTAAAGCTTTCTTCACACGCTCTATTTCTTCCTGAGGGATTTTCGGCTCAAGCGTCACAATCTGTACTTCTACTTGAGTTGGAACATAGGGAATACTGTCTTGCGGAAGATTCTTGAAATAGCGACGTACATCGGCAGGGACAATCTTGATATCACCCACGATTTCACGCTGCATCTTCTCAACGGTCAATCCATTGCGGATGTTTTCACGAAGCATCTCACGGATTTGAGTCGAAGTCTTGTTGTAATACTCTTCCATCTTTTCCTTGGAACCAATTTGATCAATCAACCAATTGGTCTGTTGTTCCAAACGACTGAGCACTTCTTGTTCCGACACTTCAATACTATCTAGTTCCGCTTGATGCAAGAACAATTTCTGAACGGCTAGTTGTTCCGGGATAATACAATAAGGGTCACCATCAAATTTGCGTCCTTCATACTGAGCATTCAAGCGTTCACTCTCAACATCCGATTTTAAGATAGCTTCATCACCTACTACCCAAACCACTTCGTCTATCACATTGCTTTGTCCATATACAGAGACAGAGGCCAACAATAAAGCCCACAATGCACAAACTTTAGCACACATCAATTTATTCATCTGAGTTCAAATAATAATAAATAATCCGGTCCTTATCCGAAGCCTGGCGGTATAAATCCTCTTTCACACGATTGACAAAATCCACCCGCTTCAAGTTAATCAAAATCTCTTTTATCTCTTCTTGGGCAAAATCCAACGGTTTCTGTTCTCCTTTGCCCTGAAATTCTTCTATATGCAAAAAATAGTGGAAAGCAGTATCTTTCAGCTCCACATCCCGATGCTGTTTCAGGTAATTGCTTCCTGTTTCCCAATTCTTAGCGGGAATCATTGCCTCTATCTCTTCCAAATGACGCCATTGGTCATAAAAATAGTCATATGTTACCGCATTTCGCAAACTATACTTTTCTAACTTTTCAATCGCATCTTGCGTATTTCTTTTGTACCAGCGACGCACATCTGCCAGTCCCGGTGATTTTAAAGGAACTTTGATGAACAATCCCTTGACAAGCGGTTTCTCCAACACAAAAAGCGATTTATTGCTTTCATAATAATTTTCCACTTCAGCCGGTGTAATTTCCGCAACCAATTGTTGTCTCACCAATTCTTCTTGATACGTATGCATCACCAAAGCCTTGTGATAGCTTTCAACCAACGCCTTCACCTTTTCATCATCACGGACATTGTCTTCAGCCTTTTCGAACAACAGAGCATCCTCTACCCAAATCCGGATATAATGCTCTGCAAAAAGCACACTATCATCGGCCGAAAGATTCAGAGGCAAAGCAGCCTGTAAATCTTCTTGATAAAGGAACTTTCGACCGACTTCAACCAGCGGTGTTTTTCCTTTATGATCATGCTTTTGTGTACATCCGATTAAAGACATCACCAAGCATACCATCCATGCCCATTTATATAGTTTGTCCATAAATATCCAAAATTGCGAACGAAGATAGTGCTAAATTATTTAATTCCCTCACGATTAACGGTTTTTAAAACCTCTTCATCTATTTCTAGTTCATATTTTCGTGTGATTGCATCCATTTCAGCCTCTTTTTTGACTTTTTTACAATCCCGAAAGACTTTTTCCCGAACATCCTTAAAACCGGTCGGTCCTTTCTTCAACCTCTTTCCCAATACCCAAGTATGTGGATAATCAGCCAATGGTTCAAATACTCCACAATTGAAAACCAACTTGTCTACATAAGCATTCTTACCAATTGAAAAGAAACCTGTTTCTAACCGGGCATTTTTAGCCACATCGTCCGGCATTCTTTTCCAAGCTTCCCGCCAATGCTTTTCCGGATATTTCCGCAAATATTTCTTTATTCGCTTGGCTTCCTTCTTGTCTTGACAATGAATCACCGCTCCTCGAAAATGAGGGATTCCCCATCCATAATCGTTGCGATGAGCCTTGAAATAGGCATCCAATTCTTGGTCCGTACAATTCAACCGTTGTTCTACATAAGTATCCAAAGCTGAGACCAACAAACCTTCTTCCGCCTCTTTCATCTGAAGACCTTTTGAGCCTTGTATAGGATATCCCTCTTCCTGCATTCCCATTCGTCTATCTGTCCAAGCAATCATATGAATACCCATTGGAGAATAAAATGGCTTGGTATACTCATTCTTATCCAACCCCTGCAACTGTTTTTGCCATTCATTCAACAAATGACGGGTTTGTATCCAAGGCAACTCTTCTCCTTCAACCTTTCCCCCACGCTGAATTGCTGCATAAACGGAATCCATGTATGCTTCCGAGGCACGTATCTGTTTCTTGCTAGCATGCTGATTCAACAAACAAGAGACATGCATCAACTTGATCCATTCCTGTTGCTTAAAGACTCCCTTTCTTGGTCTTTTTCCCTTTTGATTGACCAATTGTCGGATTTGTTCTCTATGCAAACGATATTCCATCAACGTATCCAGTCCCAGTTCCTTGGCATATTGAACCTTCTGTTTGAAATGACCATACGTCTGAAGAAAAACGTCCAATTGTTTTTCCTTAGACCGTCTCCAATGATATTCAAACTCATGCAAACGAACAGTATCAGTACCGACTGAAAATAACACAGCATCTCCTTGCGCCCGCCCTATAGCAACGGACACAAGGAGAAGTATCAAAACACCGAGTAAACGACGCGGCATTTCAGTTTATTTATTGAGGACGGCTATAGTTAGGAGCCTCGCTAGTAATCGCGACATCATGTGGATGACTTTCTGCCACACCCGCATTAGTGATACGAGTAAACTTGGCATTGTGCAACTTTTCGATATTTGCAGCACCACAATAACCCATACCGGCACGAAGACCACCTACCAACTGATAGATTACCTCATACAAAGTACCCTTATAAGGAACACGAGCCGCAATACCTTCCGGAACCAACTTCTTGACTTCTGTCACACCACCTTGGAAATAGCGGTCTGCCGAACCATGCTCCATGGCTTCCAACGAACCCATACCACGATACGACTTGAACTTACGGCCATTAAAGATGATGGTATCACCCGGAGCTTCTTCTGTACCTGCTACCAATGAACCAATCATTACGCTATAACCACCAGCGGCCAATGCCTTCACCACGTCACCCGAGTAACGCAAACCACCGTCAGCAATCAAAGGTACACCAGTTCCTTCCAAAGCCTTGGCTACATCGTATACCGCAGACAACTGAGGCACACCTACACCGGCAACAACACGGGTAGTACAAATAGAACCAGGACCGATACCTACTTTTACAGCATCAGCACCTGCTTCTGCCAACATCTTGGCAGCCTCACCTGTAGCAATATTACCTACAACAATATCAATCTGAGGGAAACGAGCCTTAGCTTCCTTCAACTTTTCAACCACACCCTTTGAATGTCCGTGAGCGGTATCAATAACGATTGCATCTGCACCGGCATCCACCAACGCTTGTATACGTTCCATGGTATCAGCTGTTACACCTACACCAGCAGCTACGCGCAAACGACCTTTGCTGTCCTTGCAAGCCATCGGCTTATCCTTAGCCTTGGTAATATCCTTATAAGTAATCAAACCTACCAACTTGCCTTTTTCATCTACAACCGGCAACTTTTCAATCTTGTTTTCCTGCAAGATTTGAGCCGCAGTTTCCATATCTGTTCCTGGAGCAGTAGTGATAATCTTATCCTTGGTCATGACCTCATCAATACGCTTACCCAATTCACGTTCAAATCGAAGGTCACGGTTGGTCACGATACCTACCAAATAATTTTCATCATCTACCACAGGAATACCACCGATATGGTACTCAGCCATTAAATCCAAGGCATCCTTTACTGTTGAGCCTCGCTTGATCGTAACAGGATCGAAAATCATACCATTTTCAGCACGCTTTACGATAGCCACCTGACGGGCTTGTTCCTCAATAGACATATTCTTATGAATCACACCGATACCGCCTTCGCGAGCAATCGCGATAGCCATCTTCGATTCTGTAACTGTGTCCATAGCAGCAGTCACAAAAGGAATTTTCAATTCGATGTTACGTGAGAACTTAGTCGTGAGTTCGACTGTTTTCGGCAATACTTCTGAATAAGCGGGGATTAACAAGACATCGTCATAAGTTAATCCGTCCATTACGACTTTATCGGCAATAAATGATGACATAGACTTAAATGCTTTTTAATTTATTGCGTGCAAATATACACATTTAATTCAAAAGGTAAAAATGCAGAATTGCTTTTTTTTACCAAAAACGGAATGTACCATAAAAATAAAGTTTAAAACCTTTCTTGTAGTCATTCTTTTTCGAACTTTTCATGAGTTAGAACGTTTTTGAATCACAAACAACCTAAGGTACCATAGGACGTTTTATGATCATCTAAAAACAATAGAAGTATGAAGAAATTAATTCCTTTCCTATTAGCGGTATTTGTTTTCACTGCCTGTGAGAAAGATGCCGACACGGACAACTTGGACAACAAATTTGTTGTTTACACCAACTACGACAAGGCAGCGAACTTCAAACAGTTCAATACCTACTATTTGCCGGACAGTATCCTGATCATAGGCGATAAGGATAAACAGGAGTATTGGCTAGATGCTAATGCCCAGAAGATCATTGACACCTACGTATTCAACATGGACAACCGTGGATACACCCGTGTAACCGAACGCGAGGATGCAGACCTTGGCTTGCAGCTCAGCTATGTAAAGAACACCTACGTATATACGGATTATGGTTATCCGGAATGGTGGTGGGGCTATCCGGGTTATTGGGATATCCCTTACTGGGGCAATTGGGGCGGCGGCTGGTATTATCCGTATGCTGTCAACTACTCCTTCAGCACCGGTTCATTCTTGACCGAATTGTTGAATTTGGAAGCCGCGCAAGGTCAAAACGAGAAACTCCCGATCATATGGAGTGCTTACATGAGCGGTATGTTGAGCGGATCAACCGAAGTCAATGTAGAACTTGCCACCCAAGCGGTAAGCCAGGCATTCAGTCAATCCACTTATCTAACCAACAAATAAATCATCAACTTAAAAAACAACGAGTATGAAAACAAAGAAATACCTCCCATTGAAGGCATTGGCAGTTTTGGCCATCGCCATTGGCTTTGCCCTTCCCGGTAAAGCACAGACTCTCGGGAACTATTATGCCAACATCGACTGGCAGTTCAACTTCCCATTGGGAAATGACTTCGTAAAAAAAGGCAGTGGTTGGGGAATGAACTTCGAAGGTGGATACTATGTAACCGACAACTTGTCGGTAGGTGCCTTCCTGGCCTATCATAGCAACCACAAGTACATCCCTCGACAAACCATCTCTATTTCGGGTACCGAATCGCTAAATACGGACCAGCAGCATACGCTCTTCCAAATGCCTTTCGGTGTATCGGGCCGATACACCTTCAACCGTGAAGGGATGTTCCAACCGTATTTCAGTTTGAAACTAGGACCACAATACGGACGTCTGAAAACCGATTTCAATGCTTATCAGAATTCAGACAACACGTGGGGATTCTATGTATCTCCCGAAATCGGGATGAACATCTTCCCATGGGTATACAGCCCCGGGATTCATGTAGCCGCCTATTACAGCTATGCCACCAACAAAGGCAATCTGATGACATACGACGTAGATGGCATGAGTAATTTCGGCCTACGCCTCGGGGTTGCCTTCTAACTAACAAGAAAACGGTTGCTCGCTTCATGCAAGCAACCGTTTCTATCTTTAATTGGCCATTTCTGAAATGAATTTGATACGTACCAAACGAATCTCATCTTCTGTATAATCATCGCCGAGTTCGTCCATCGCATCATCAATTTTGTCGGTAGTAGATTCCCGGAAGTAATCATAGATATCCAGCATATGGTCTTCATCCATAATTTCTGCCAAGAAATAGTCAATGTTCAATCGAGTACCCGAGTAAACAATCGCTTCTACTTCATCCAACAATTCCCCAAATTCCAAACCTTTAGAAAGGGCAATATCATCCAATGCTACCTTACGGTCAATCGCCTGAATAATAGACACCTTGATTTTAGACTTATTGGCTACCGTACGGACACGAAGATCTTCCGGTCGCTCAATTTCGTTCTCTTCGCAATGTTTCTTAATCAACACGCAGAATTCCTGACCATAACGTTTAGCCTTGCCAGCACCTACCCCCGGAATGTTCTGCAATTCTTCAAGAGTCACCGGATAGGTAGTTGCCATCGCTTCCAATGAAGGATCCTGAAAAATAACATAAGGAGGTACGTCCAACTTCTTGGACATCTTTTTACGCAAATCCTTTAGCATAGAATAAAGTGCCGGGTCCACCGCACAACTACCGCCACCACGTACTGGTGCTTCGTCTTCTT
Source organism: Bacteroides sp. (assembly GCA_015060705.1). Taxonomy (GTDB): domain Bacteria; phylum Bacteroidota; class Bacteroidia; order Bacteroidales; family Bacteroidaceae; genus Phocaeicola. Next base: position 37,613 of record SUXY01000015.1, read on the forward strand.
CCACTTCATCGAAATCGGTATCCTCGACAATCTTGAACGACACCGGTTTTTTCAAGAACTTGGTGCCTGCCGGAGTTACTTTCAACAAGCCGTAATTTTCCACGTCTTTGCTTAAATAACCGGCAATCAGCGCCTGACGAATGACTGCATTCCATACTTTTTCGTCTTCTCCTTCACCCGAACCGAAGACTTCCAAATCCTCATGTTTGTGAGCAAGAACTTCCGACGTTTCCTTACCCAACAAAACATTGATAATATAATCTGATTTAAAGTTTTCCTTCACAGCCATGATTGTTTCAATCACGGCACACAACGAATCCTTAGCTTCCACTTGCTTCTTAGGATTTAAACAGTTATCACAATTCCTACAATTCTCTTCAACATAGGTTTCGCCAAAATAGTGAAGCAATGACTTCCGTCGGCAGACCGAAGATTCCGCATAAGCCTCTGTTTCTTTCAGCAATTCATCACTCACATCCTTTTCAGACACAGGTTTTCCTTGCATGAATTTACGCAACTTCTGCATATCTTTGTTGGAATAGAAAGCCACACATTGTCCTTCTCCTCCATCGCGTCCTGCACGGCCGGTTTCCTGATAATAACCTTCCAGACTCTTCGGCATATCATAGTGAATGACGAAGCGCACATCCGGTTTATCAATTCCCATTCCGAAAGCAATGGTTGCCACAATGACATCAATGTTTTCCTTAATGAAATCATCTTGCACGGTAGAGCGTGCCGCTGAATCCATACCTGCATGATAAGCACAGGCATTAATACCATTCGCTTTCAAAATTTCAGCCAATTCTTCCACCTTCTTACGACTCAAACAATAGATAATACCGGACTTCCCGGAATTAGCCTTGATGAATTTGATGATATCCTTATCGATATCATTCGTCTTTCGGCGTACCTCATAATAAAGATTGGGACGATTGAACGACGACTTGAACTCTTGCGCATCGGGCATACCCAAAATTTTCTTGATATCCTCACGTACTTTCTGAGTAGCAGTCGCTGTCAATGCTATAATCGGAGCCTGACCAATCATGTTGATGATAGGACGGATACGTCGATATTCCGGACGGAAGTCGTGCCCCCATTCCGAAATACAATGTGCTTCATCTACCGCATAGAAGGAGATCTTCACATTCTTCAAGAATTCCACATTGTCTTCCTTAGTCAACGATTCGGGTGCCACGTAGAGCAGCTTAGTCTTTCCGTTCAAGATGTCGGATTTCACCTGGTCTATCGCAGACTTGTTCAATGACGAATTCAAGAAATGAGCCACACCGTCTTCTTCGCTGTAATGACGCATCGCATCCACCTGATTCTTCATCAAGGCAATCAAAGGAGAAATGACAATAGCTACCCCTTCCATTACCAAAGAAGGTAATTGGTAGCACAACGATTTTCCGCCCCCGGTTGGCATCAGCACAAAGGTATCGTTCCCATCCAAGAGATTACGGATAATCTGTTCTTGGTCCCCTTTAAATGTGTCAAAGCCGAAATATTTCTTCAGCGTATTCGTCAAATTCAATTTCTCCGCCATGATTTCCTGTTTTTCTGGTTCTCGATTTAATTCCAATCTTTCTTGTCTAACAAAGTTATAAACAAGTTTTCAAATTACACGAATATTTCGAGTACTATTTTGCAGAAGAATTGCATTTTTTTCTCACTAACTCGTTTTGACCTCATTATGCGTTCTGCAGACGAGAAAGATTAGTCTTCTCCATCTGCTGACGAGCATAATCCAACGTCAATTCGTATTCCTTGATCTTCATCGAAGGAATGTCAAACATCACATCCATCATAATCGTTTCGACGATGGAACGTAACCCACGGGCTCCGAGTTTGTATTCGATTGCCTTATCCACCACAAAGTCATAAACTTCCGGTTGGAACACGAGTTTAACTCCGTCCATCTCAAACAATTTGATATATTGCTTGATGATTGAATTCTTCGGTTCTGTCAAGATATTGCGCAACGCATTCCGATCCAACGGATTGAGGTAAGTCAATATCGGAAGACGCCCGATGATTTCAGGAATCAGGCCGAACGACTTCAAATCTTGCGGAGCAATGTATTGCATCATGTTCGAACGATCAATTTTCACCGTTTCCTTAGCTGCTCCATAACCTACCACGTTGGTATTCAAACGTTGAGCAATTTTCCGCTCAATACCATCAAATGCACCTCCACAGATGAAGAGGATGTTCTTCGTATTGACTGGAATCATTTTCTGGTCCGGATGCTTACGCCCACCTTGTGGAGGCACATTCACAATCGAACCTTCCAACAATTTCAACAAACCTTGTTGTACCCCTTCACCGCTGACGTCACGGGTAATGGAAGGATTATCCCCCTTACGCGCAATCTTGTCGATTTCGTCAATAAACACAATACCCCGTTCGGCCTCTGCCACATTGTAATCGGCCACCTGTAACAAGCGGGTCAACAAGCTTTCAATGTCTTCGCCCACATAACCGGCTTCGGTCAACACGGTTGCATCTACAATCGTGAACGGCACCTTCAGCAACTTGGCTATAGTACGGGCCAACAATGTCTTTCCGGTACCCGTACTACCCACCATAATGATATTGGACTTTTCAATCTCAACTTCATTCGAATCCGATTTTTGCAACAATCGCTTATAGTGGTTATAGACAGCTACCGACAAATAGCGTTTCGCAGCGTCCTGACCAATCACATATTGATCCAGGAATTCCTTGATTTCGACCGGCTTCGGAAGCTCCTTCAAGTCCAGCGAGTTTGCTCCACTCGCCGACCCCTTCATGGCTTCCTGTACGATTTCGTAAGCCTGTTGCGAACAGCTATCACAGATATAGCCATTCAGTCCCGTAATCAGGAATCCCACCTCACTTTCCGGACGACCACAGAAGCTACAGCGTCTTTTATTTTTTGAATTTTCTCCCAATGTCTTTTCTATTTGCTTTATACCTTATTATATATTAGGCTTACGGCACAACACTTCGTCAATCATGCCATATTCCTTTGCTTCTTGAGCAGTCATCCAATAATCACGGTCTGAATCCGCCCATACCTTGTCGAATTCGGTATGAGAATGTTCAGCGATGATGTGATAAAGTTCTTTCTTCAACTTCGCAATCTCACGGGCAGTGATTTCAATGTCCGACGCCTGGCCTTGTGCGCCACCCATCGGCTGGTGAATCATCACGCGGGAATGAGTCAATGCCGAACGCTTGCCTTCCTTACCTGCCACCAACAAGACAGCAGCCATGGAAGCAGCCATACCTGTACAGATAGTAGCAACATCGCTGTTGATAAACTGCATGGTATCATAAATACCCAAACCGGCGTATACCGAACCGCCCGGTGAATTGATATAGATAGAAATATCCTTCGAATTGTCCACAGAATCCAGATACAACAACTGTGCCTGCAACGTATTGGCAGTATAGTCATTAATTTCAGTTCCCAAGAAAATGATACGGTCCATCATCAAACGTGAGAACACATCCAGTTGAGTAACGTTCAGCTGACGTTCTTCCAAGATGTACGGATTCAAATATCCCGCTTGTGACTTGATTACATCGTCCAGCACTAAGCTGTTCATACCCAAATGTTTGGTTGCGTACTTCTTAAAATCATTCATATTCATCTGATTTAGTTTTTACAAATAAAGAAGAGGCTTTCCACCTCTTCCCTTTAATATGACAAAAGTACAAAAATGCGGTATTACCACCAAATACTTTTGCATTAAAGAAATACAAGGTTGAAAGCCTCTTCTTGTATCAGAAATTATTACTTCAACAAGTTGTTGAATTCTTCCATAGAAACTTCCTTGTTATTCAAGGTAGCCTTGTCCTTCAAAGCAGCAGCCAACTTGTTTTCTACTGCACGGTTCACAAGACCTTCTACGTTTTCTTTCTTCTTCAACATTTCCTTGGCATAGTTTTCCAACATTTCTTCAGGAATGCTCATCATGCCGTATTGAGCGAACTGCATGCGAGTGTTTTCCTTAGCCATTTCAAGGATGTCAGCTTGTTCTACCTTGATACCGAAAGCTTCAACCAACTGTTCCTTGATCAAATGCCATGTCAATTCTTCCAAGCTCTTTTCGTAGTTTTCTTCTACGAATGATTCACCCTTGTCTTCGTTGTTCAAAAGCATGATTTTCTTCAAGAGTGCATCCGGGAATTCAAGCTTGCCCACCTTGTTCATCAAGTAAGTACGAGCATCGAGCAAGAACTTGTAGTTGCTGTCTGCCATGAACTGAGCAGCGATACCTTCCTTGATCTTGCCACGGAATTCTTCTTCTGAAGAAACAGCACCTTCACCGAATACCTGGTCGAACAAAGCCTGATCCAAAGCTGCCGGTACGGCACGAGTGATTTCTTCTACCTGGAAGCTGAAGTTTGACTTCATTTCAGCCACTTCTTCACGCTTGATCTTCAACAAAGAAGAAAGCTCTGCTTCGTTACCTTCGAATGCAGCGTTCGGGTTGAACACCAATACATCGTTTACCTTAGCAGTAGCGAAGATAGCCTTCTGTTCGTCGTTCTTCATGTATGAAGGCATCATCACTGCACCTTCTACCTGAATACCACCTTCCTTAGTGTTACCGTTTTCATCAAGTTCAGCAAGCAAACCCTTCACCATGTCACGGTCAGCATATTCTTCTACCTTTTCGTACTTAGCAGCACGCTGAGCGTACATGTCTACCTGAGAATTAACCATTTCGTCAGATACGGCGATGGTATAGAAATCAAGTGTATCTTGTTCTGTGATTTCAGCCTTGAATTCAGGAGCCAATGCGATGTCGAATACGAATTCGAAGTTTTCCTGAGTATCGAAATCGATAACCTGCATCTTTTCTTCGTTTGGCAACGGCATACCGAGCATGTTCACCTTGTTTTCACGGATGTACTCGTTCACCTTTTCCTGCATCAACTTATCTACTTCCTCTGCCATTACAGACTTACCGAACTGCTTCTTGATAAGGCTCATTGGAACCATACCCTTACGGAAGCCCGGGATATTTGCCTGTTGGCGGTATTTCTTCAATACTTTTTCTACTTTTTCTTGATAGTCAGCTTTTTCGATGTTGACAGTAAGCAATGCACTTACCTTGTCAACGTTCTGCATTGAAACGTTCATTTCTTTACTTATATTTTTTAATTATTACTTTTTTCTATAGTTTACACAAAGAGAGCGCAAAATTAGTAATTTTACGTTCAACCACCAAATACACAACGCAAAAGTTTTGTATTCACCTCATTATAATCGGGTCTGTTCTTCGATACGACGGTTTCTCATCTCTTCGGTTTTCTGGAAGTCCTTGCGGGTGAGCACGAAGTTCGAGCCGAGATACTTCTCACGTACCACCGGATTGACAGACAACTCTTCGGGTGTACCCTGGAAAAGGATGTTACCGTCGAAAAGCAGATAGGCACGGTCTGTCAGACGTAGCGTTTCCAAAGCATTGTGGTCGGTGATAAGGATACCGATGTTCTTGTCCTTCAGCTTCCATACGATGTGCTGGATGTCTTCCACCGCAATCGGGTCTACCCCAGCAAACGGTTCGTCGAGCATGATGAACTTCGGATTGATGGCCAAACAACGGGCAATCTCCGTACGACGACGTTCACCCCCTGAAAGTTGGTCACCCAAGTTCTTGCGTACTTTCTGAAGACGAAACTCATCCAACAGCGCTTCCAGCTTTTCCTTTTGCTCTTCTTCCGACAAGTCGGTCAATTCCAATACCGAAGCGATATTATCCTCTACACTCATCTTACGAAACACCGAAGCTTCCTGGGCCAGATAACCGATACCTGCCTTGGCATGCTTATACACCGGGAAGTCCGTGATTTCCAAATCATCCAGATAGACGTGTCCCCCATTCGGAACAACCAATCCCGTTGTCATATAAAAGGAGGTTGTCTTACCGGCACCGTTCGGTCCCAGCAACCCTACAATCTCTCCTTGGCGTACTTCAAAGTTCACCCCATTCACAACGGTTCGCTTACCGTACTTCTTGACCAAACCTTCCGCACGCAGCACCATTCGTTTCGGCTCTTTCACCTCTGTATGTTGAATATCCATTTCTTCTGCCATAAGACTTAATTTTGCAACAAAAATACGAAAAAACTTTCGTATACGGATAAAAGAACACAAATTCAGACTTTCTTTTGCAAAAATACAGACAAAAAGAACTAATTTTGCACCGAATTATGAAAACGATTATATTAAAACCCATAGCTACCCTCGGTAAGTATTTGATGCTGATGGGGCGTACATTCTCCCGTCCCGAACGTATGCGCATGTATTTCAAGCAATATGTGAATGAAATGGTGCAGTTGGGGATTAACTCTATCGGTATCGTGCTCTTGATCTCTTTCTTCATTGGAGCCGTTATCACCATTCAAATCAAATTGAATATCGAAAGCCCTTGGATGCCCCGTTTTGTAGTAGGTTATACCACCCGCGAAATCATGTTGCTGGAGTTCTCCTCTTCCATCATGTGTCTCATTCTGGCAGGGAAAGTAGGTTCGAACATCGCATCCGAAATCGGCACCATGCGTGTCACCCAACAGATTGACGCCCTTGAAATCATGGGGGTCAACTCGGCCAGCTACTTGATTATGCCGAAAATTGCTGCCTTGATGACAATGATTCCTTTCCTGGTCATCTTCAGCATTGTCGCCGGTATCTTCGGCGCTTTCTGTACGTGTTGGTTTGGAGGGGTACTGAATGCGGAAGACTTGGAATATGGTCTCCAGTATTGTTTCCAGGAATGGTTCATCTGGTGTAGCTTCATCAAGTCCATTTTCTTCGCCTTCATCATTGCCAGCGTATCGGCCTACTTCGGCTATACCGTGGAAGGCGGTTCCATCGCTGTCGGCAAGGCCAGTACAGACTCTGTTGTCATGAGTAGCGTACTGATTCTTTTCTCCGACTTAGTATTAACACAACTCTTAATGGGATGATCGAACTGAAATCTATCTATAAATCATTCGAAGACAAGGACGTATTGATAGACATCAATGCCCGCTTCGAGAACGGGAAGACCAATCTGATTATCGGTCAGAGCGGTTCAGGGAAAACCGTACTGATGAAAAGTATCGTTGGCCTGCTCACGCCGGAAAAAGGGGAAATCCTTTACGACGGCCGCAATTTCTTGAGCATGGGAAAGAAGGAAAAGAAGCAGCTCCGCCGGGAAATGGGAATGATTTTCCAGAGTGCAGCCCTTTTCGACTCATTGTCGGTCTTGGAAAACGTCATGTTTCCTTTGGATATGTTCTCCAGCGACACCCTTCGCGACCGCACTCGCCGTGCCCAATTCTGTCTCGACCGCGTAAACTTGATTGATGCACAGAACAAGTATCCGGGCGAAATCTCCGGAGGGATGCAGAAGCGTGTGGCCATTGCCCGTGCCATAGCCCTCAACCCGCAATACTTATTCTGCGACGAGCCGAACTCCGGTCTTGACCCGAAGACTTCGTTAGTCATCGACGAACTGATTCATGACATTACCACCGAATACAACATGACCACTATCATCAATACCCACGACATGAATTCCGTGATGGGCATTGGCGACAGTATTATTTTCATCTATCAGGGACACAAGGAATGGGAAGGAACAAAAGACCAGGTCTTCACCGCTACCAACAAGCGCCTAAACGACTTCATCTTTGCTTCAGACCTGTTGAAGAAAGTCAAGGAAGAAGAAACAAATCACTAATCATAGAAACAAGAAACGCAGCCCTTTCAAGAGCTGCGTTTTTATTTTTTCCTTATTTCTGACGAATATAGATATTTATCGGAGTACCCGAGAAATGCCACTTCTCACGCATCTTGTTTTCCAAGAAACGACGATAAGGCTCCTTCACGTACTGCGGCAAGTTCGCAAAGAACACGAACGAAGGCACCTGTGTATTCGGCAATTGTGTACAGTACTTGATCTTAATGTACTTACCCTTGTTGGATGGCGGCGGATAAGCTTCAATCAACGGAAGCATTTCTTCGTTCAAACGGGCAGTCGGTACACGAGTGGTACGTGCCTTGTATACTTCCTTCGCTTCTTCCAACACCTTGAAGATACGTTGCTTGGTCATGGCCGATGCAAAGACAATCGGGAAATCTGTAAACGGAGCGAAACGGGAACGGATCGCTTCTTCGAAAGTCTTCATCACCTTCACATCCTTATTTTCTACCAAGTCCCACTTGTTTACGACAACCACCAATCCCTTCTGGTTCTTCTGAATCAAAGAGAAGATATTCAAGTCCTGGCTTTCGATACCACGGGTAGCATCAATCATCAAGATACAAACATCGGCACTTTCAATCGAACGAATGGAACGGATTACCGAATAGTATTCCAAGTCTTCGGTTACCTTGTTTTTCTTACGGATACCGGCGGTATCTACCAAGTAGAAGTCGAAACCGAACTTTTCGTAACGAGTATAGATTGAATCGCGAGTCGTACCGGCAATGTCAGTCACAATATTACGGTCTTCTCCAATGAAAGCATTGACAATAGAAGATTTACCGGCATTCGGACGGCCTACGACGGCAAAACGTGGAATCTCTTCATCAATTTCCTCTACGGCATCTTTCTTGAACTTGCTTACCAGCAAATCCATCAGGTCTCCTGTACCGAATCCGCTCAAGGCAGAAATACAGTAAGGATCACCCAAACCTAACGAATAGAATTCCGCAGCGTTGTACTGCAAGTCATTGTTATCTGTTTTATTGGCTACCATCAAAACCGGTTTCTGGGTACGGCGCAAGATACCTGCTACCTCCATATCCAAGTCAGTAACCCCATTCATCACATCCACTACAAACAAGATAACGTCGGCTTCTTCTACCGCCAACATAACCTGCTTACGAATTTCTTCCTCAAAAACATCGCCCGAATTGACCACCCAACCACCTGTGTCAACCACAGAGAATTCGCGGCCCAACCATTCCGACTTACCGTATTGACGGTCACGGGTAGTACCCGCCTGCTCATTGACAATGGCCTGACGAGTCTTGGTCAAACGATTAAAAAGTGTAGACTTACCCACATTCGGGCGACCTACGATTGCTACTAAATTACCCATTTTCTACTTTCTTTTCCGACTATCCCAGTCGATTAATCCAACTGATACCCAAAATTCTTCAATTCTTTATCCGAGCTTCTCCAATCCTTATCCACTTTGACGAAGGTTTCCAAGTAGATGGACTTCTGGAAGAATTTCTCCAACGTCTTTCTGGCTTCCGTTGATACCTTCTTCAACGCCTTGCCCTGCTTACCGATAATGATGCCCTTTTGGGAATCACGTTCTACATAAATCACGGCATTGATATGGATGCTCTTGGCGTCTTCCTTAAACTGTTCAACCACCACTTCCACCGCATACGGAATTTCCTTATCGTAATACAGCAGAATCTTCTCACGGATGATTTCCGTCACAAAGAAACGGGCCGGCTTGTCTGTCCATTGGTCCTTATCAAAATAAGGAGGAGAATCAGGCAACAAGTCCTTGATGCGCTTCATCACCACATCCACCCCAAATTTGGAGAGGGCAGAGATTGGGATGATTTCGGCTTGCGGTATCAGCTCATGCCATTCTTCCACGCACTTCACCAAGGCTTCCTGATTGCTCAAATCGATCTTATTGATAAGCAACAGAATAGGTACCTGCATCTTGCGCACCTTTTCAATGAACTCAATGTTCTTGTCCGGCTTTTCCACCACATCGGTCACATAGAGCAACACATCTGCATCCGCCAATGCCGATTCCGAGAAATTCAGCATCGACTCCTGCAACTTGTAATTAGGCTTCAACACCCCCGGAGTATCCGAAAACACAATCTGCATCTCCTCCGTATTGAGAATCCCCATGATACGGTGGCGAGTGGTCTGCGCTTTGAAGGTCGCAATGGAGATACGTTCTCCGACCAACAAATTCATCAACGTAGACTTACCCACATTCGGGTTACCCACAATATTCACAAATCCTGCTTTATGCATATCAATAATCGTTGTTGTCAGACAAAAAAACGCATCCGTATGTCAGATGCGTTTTCTATAATCTGCGGTTTATTTTATTTCAAATTACCATCATAACCCCATTTTACATAAACGGCACCGTAAGTGAAACCTGCACCGAATGCTGTAAAAATCAAGTTATCACCTTTTCTCAGCTTCTTTTCGTAATCCCAGAGACACAACGGAAGTGTGCCTGCGCTGGTATTACCATAACGCTGTATATTCACCATTACCTTTTCCATAGGGACTTCAAGTCTGGAAGCCACTGCATCGATGATACGCATGTTGGCCTGATGAGGAATCACCCAATTGATGTTGTCCTTGGTCAAACCATTTTTTTCTGCAATCTTTGCCGTGATATCAGACATGTTCGATACAGCATACTTGAACACTGTACGTCCTTCCTGATAAATGTAATGCATCTTATGATCTACCGTAAAATAAGAAGGGGTACAAACCGAACCACCTGCCTTCATGTGAAGGAACGGAAGCCCCTTACCGTCGGTACGAAGAATGGAATCCATAATTCCATAATCTTCAGTAGTACCTTCTACCAAAACAGCTGCTGCACCGTCACCGAAGATTGGACAAGTAGCGCGTTCGGTATAGTCTACCATGGAAGACATTTTGTCAGCACCGACCAAAATCACTTTCTTGTGTCTTCCCGAAGCAATCAACGAAGCAACCACTTCCATACCATACAAGAAGCCACAGCAAGCAGCCTGAAAGTCGAAAGCGAAAGCATTCTTCAAGCCCAACTTATCACACAAGATAGAAGCTGTTGATGGGAAATGATAGTCTGGAGTGGTGGTACATACTACGACAGCATCAATTTCGTCCGGATTAACTCCTGTCTTCTGCACCAACTGCTTCGCAGCCTTACGTGCCATATACGAAGTACCCAAACCTTCCTCGTTCAAGATGCGTCTTTCCTTCACCCCAATTCGAGTCATAATCCATTCATCGGTAGTATCTACCATCTTCGACAACTCTTCGTTTGTCAAGACATAATCAGGTACATATCCACCAACTCCTGTAATTACTGCATTAATTTTTTCCATCATTCCTAAAAATTATGTTTGCTGCTATAATAAAATAGCCGACAGGTCAGAAGCTTGTCGGCTTTATTCTTTAAGCTAACACAAACGTGTTAAAAAGCTACCGATTAAACAGCAGCTTCTTTTACGATAGCCAACTTACCTCTGTAATAACCGCAAGCTCCACATACAGTGTGGTATACATGCCATTCGCCGCAGTTAGGGCAGATTGCTAAAGTAGGAGCAACTGCTTTGTCATGAGTTCTTCTCTTTGCAGTTCTCGTCTTTGATTGTCTTCTTTTAGGATGTGCCATTTTTCTAAACTTTAATTATTATCTAATATTTTCTTTAATTCATTCCAACGTGGATCGATTTCCTGAGGTTCATCAGCCGCCTCCACCAAGAAGTCGTCGTCATCTTCCTCTTCATCACCCGACACACGCAAATGCTTACTCAGTTTATTCACCATGTCTTTATTGCATTTGCCAGGTGCATGCACATGTTTCATCGGGATGCTAAGAGCAATAAATTCATAAATAAACCAAGCCACATTAATATAGCCTTCTTCTTCGGGAACAATGACCATATCGTCCTCTTCCGAGTACTCAGCGCCAAGCTTTACTTTCAGACGGTCTGTCGTTTCAATCGGTTGTTCCATTTCATCCAGACAACGGTCGCAAATCACCACCACTTCGCCTTCTGTATGGAAATCCAACTGATAGACTCCCGAAGTCTTGCGAACCTTCAATGTAACATTGACTTGACCCTTCTGCACTTCCGGTGCATCCAAATCAAGAAAGAACGCGTCATCCAACTGATACTGGTATTCCGCCGTATCTGTCAACATGTTCTTCAGTTCAACTTTATATTCGCTTAATTTTCCCAAATCAATTCACTATACAATTCGGGCGACAAAGATACAAATAATATTTCATTGTTTAAAGAAACGAAGATTTATTTTTCACAAAATATAGCTTTAGAACATAAAAAAAGCCTCCGATACATTATTGTATCGAAGGCTTAACTAAAACGGCGGCTACCTACTCTCCCACAAACGCAGTA
>SUXY01000106.1 GCA_015060705.1 Bacteroides sp.
GGATTGCCGTCCTTGTCAAGTCCGGCTACCACACTGATTTCGCCCGTCTTCTCATCACGGACAATCAGCACGTCCTTTTCTTTCTTTTTCTGTTCCATTGTTTTTTGAATTTGTTATTTGGTTAGTTTATGAAGGCAGGTTTCGTAAAACCCTGCATCTCCTTTTCTGAAAATCTCTCCGTGTTCCTTGATGAACTCCCGCACGTCAGATACTTTGTAGTAACTCTTTCTGCCTATTCTTATATAAGGCAGTATCTTCATGCTACGGTATCGTTGCAGGGAACGCTTGCTGAATTGCAGAAGCATACACAGATCCTGATTGTCGAGCAACCTCTCGCCATCCACAAGCGGTATTTCCATCACATCGGAATTGTCCTTCTCGTACTCCTTGCGGGCAAGCATCGCTATCAGTTTGTCCTGCCTGTCAAGGCGGTTGTTTATTTCGCGTACCCACATTTCAAATGTTCTCTTATCCAATGCATCCATAGGTTCATTATTATTTCTGATGCGAATTTAGGAGAACACGAAAATGGCTTTTAACAACTCATCAGTGAGTCACGTGTGTTTTTTCTGAAAGTTCCATTCTGTTGCACCGTCAAGTGTGCCACATACGGCAACAGAGGCATAGAAGCTATATTATTCAGGACAGATGGATTACTTTTGACCCGAACTTAAAATCAATTGCATATGGAAATAATAATATTTGAGAAGAAGACATTTGAAGAGTTCTCCATGAAGCTGGAGTCGTTCATTCAGAAAGTAAGCGGTCTATACAATGGTATTGAAAACAAAAGACTGAGGAAATGGCTGGACAGTGAAGATGTCTGCCGGACATTGAATGTCAGTCCGCGAACTTTACAGACATTGCGGGATAATGGCACTCTTGCCTTTTCCAAGCTTGGCAATAAGGTATATTATCTGGATGAGGATGTACAAAGAATTATTCCGAGTGTAGAAATACGGAGAGAAAGGATCGGCAAAAAAGGCCGAAACATATAATGAATGAAAACCACTAAATTCACATGAAATGAACAAAGAAACCATAACAAGAGACAATGAGAAAGTCGCGCTTCTTTTAGAAAAGATGAATCGGCTTATGGAAAATATGGAATCCTTGGCGGAAAACTACAAGCTAGTTTTGGGAGGTGAACGTTTCTTGACGGACAAGGAACTTTCCGGAATGCTAAAAGTCAGTCGCCGTTCATTGCAGGATTATCGCAATGAAGGGAGAATCCCATATATACAACTTGGAGGAAAAATCCTCTATCGGGAATCGGACATAGAACAAGTATTGAAAAACGGATACAGGAAAGCATACAGGGAGGAAATGTAATGAAGCTTTTTTCCATATTTTTTGAACAAAGTTTGCTTTCATTACGTTAATAGGATAGACATTCATTTAATATTAACCGTTTAATTCTTAATGTTATGAAATTTGATTTATTTGGAAAGACATTCTGTCTTATGGCTGCATCCCTGTTGGCAGCAAGTTGCACAAACGATGCGGATACCCCTGACATTCCGGAAACAAAAGCGGCTGAATCCTTCTCCAGATCCGTTGGAACCGTTGTCTTTGAGGACGATTTCAATCAGTCGGACTCCATCCCTGACGTAACCAAATGGTCCTTATGTCCACCACAATCCTCCGCATGGAACAGATACATGTCGAACAGTTATGCACAGGCTTATGTCAAGGACGGTAAACTCGTTCTCATTGGAGAAAAGGTGGACGGTACATACAAGACAGGAGGTGTACAGTCATCAGGAAAATTCGATTTCCAATACGGGAAAGTGGAAGTGAATGCAAGATTCACCAAAACGGCGCAAGGCGGTTGGGCAGCCATCTGGATGATGCCGAAATCATCGACTCCTGTATATAACGGCTGGCCGGCCTGTGGAGAAATCGACATCATGGAGCAGCTCAACCATGACGGGTATGTATACCAGACCATCCATAGCCATTACAAGAATACATTGGGATTCAACAATCCCACACCTACGGTTACAGCGCCGATCAATGTAGGGGTTTTCAATACGTATGGATTGGAATGGACAGAAGACGCATTGGTGTTCTCGGTCAATGGAGTGACAACATTGACATATCCGAACCTGAATCTGGAAGATGAATCGACAAAGAAACAATGGCCGTTCTGTTCTCCATATTACCTTATCCTCAATCAGGCTGTAGGCGGTAGCGGTACATGGCCGGGGCCTATCACGGACAGTCAACTGCCTGCTATAATGGAAGTGGATTGGGTAAGAGTAACACAATATTGACGGACTGAAATACGGGAAAAGGGGACCATGGTCCCCTTTAATTGTCCTTGCAAGTCTTTTCTGGACGCTGTTGGATAAACAGGCATGTGACGATATTGTTCCTTTCCATCAAACCTACCATATATTTCCTGAAAATCCGGCTTCTTCCGCTTCCTACTCTGAAGGATATGGACACGACAAATTCCAGGGAATATACTTCCAGACTTGTACGCACGTCAACCTTGACTTCCTGTTTCGTCTCTTTTTCCGTTAGAACGCCTTCTTTATAAACCGTTCTCATCTTACGACGTATATCTAAACAGAATACCCCGAAGAGATCAGCAATCTCCTGTAATGTCATCCATACCGGAACATCGGGGATATCTACCAGACCGTCCCCCGTAATTGTTATGATACCTCTTTTCATACACTGAACTTTTGACGTAATACATTCATTTCTTCTGAAACAGTCCTGTCCATCAGTCTCGCATAAATCTTGGTTGTCCTAATATCAGTATGCCCCAACATTTTGACGATGGATTCCATGGAAACCTTGTTGGCTATCGCCACGCAAGCGAATGTATGACGGGCGATGTGGGTACTCAATGTCTTCTTGATACAACATACATCGGCTATTTCTTTCAGATAGCTATTCATCCGTTGGTTGGAAGGAACAGGAAGCACAACACCTTTCTTGATACATTCCGGATGTTCCTTATACTTTTCCATTATCATCCGTGGCATGTCCAACAACGGGATGTTACACATGTTGTTGGTTTTCTCACGGGGCTTACGGATCCAATAGGCTCCCGTATTGTCCTGACTTATATGACCCGGAGTCAAGTGCTGCACATCCGTAAATGCCAGTCCGGTCAATGAACAGAATACGAATATATCACGCACAACTTCAAGACGAGGAATATCGAAATCTTTTTTGATGATGAGGTTCAGTTCCTCTTCCGTCAGAAATGCACGGTTGCTTTGTGTCTGGTGGAAGTGAATGTCATAGAAAGGATCATCTTCAATCCATTTGTTGGCCAAAGCCAGGCGAACGACTTTCTTCAGATTCTTCAGATACTTGACCGTAGCATTTTGGGCACAACCTTTCGTTGCCTTGACAAAATGCTCAAATTCCAGAATGAAGGCATTATTGACATCTTTCAGAGGAATATCCTTCAAATTATATTTTATCAGAAGCATTTCTTCCAAATACCGGACAGTACGTTCATATCGAAGGACTGTTCCTTCCACATAATCCTTGCCCATAAGTTCACGATACTTTTTGTTGTGCTCACGGAATACTTCCAACAACATTTGGGGAGAATCACTTTCACCGTTGAACATACGTTTCAAAATTTCCGCATTGATAGGCTTGTCGTCCTGTGAAAGCTCACGATAAATCTGATACACTTTGGTACGTACCATTTCAAGATATTGGTTCAGTTCCAATGTTTTCCTATCCTTGCCAATGGCACATCCTTTGGCGGCATTCCACTGTTTCTCTGGGACACTGCGCTTGATTTGCAACTCGGCACGCTGGCCGTTTACCGTAATTCTCAAACCGATAGGTGCTTCACCGTTCTTCAGCAGTCGGGTTCTTCTGATGAAGAAAAGAATCGAAAAATAGTTTCTCTGCATTGTCATACTTCCTCGTTTTTTTAGTGGCAAAAATACATTTGACAAGCAAAAACATCGATATGCAAAATATTGTAAATCAGCGAAATATACTCCAATTCGGTGGAGATGTTTCTGGCGGATTTTTACTCCACCGATTTCGCAGGTGACATTTGCTCAAATTCGCGGTGAAAAGTGGATAGGAATAAAATAAAAATCCCTGATAACCGTTTGATT
>SUXY01000016.1 GCA_015060705.1 Bacteroides sp.
CCATTTACAAAGATTTCGTAGACACCCAAACCGGTCGTCATCCATTTAGCAGACACCACCTTCTGTTCATTCTTCACGGTAGACACAAACCAGTTGGCGCCATCGGCCGCCCGATTGTTTTCCATATCACCGGTCTTGCCTGTCACCACCGGTGCATCAACTACCGAAATCCACTTGGATGCTTCCCAAGCGGATGCATCGAGGGCATCGACACGCATCACGTCCGTTGCGGTCTTTGCGCCACAAGCGGAAAATATAATTGCCATAGCAGCTATAGCAACACGTAAATACTGTTTTTTCATATATCTAGATTTTTAATTAATTTTCTTCGCAGTAAAGCCCAAGTCAATGACCTCTACCTTACCTTGTTTATCCACCTTCAGCAACAGCGATTCATTCGGACGGAACTTCAATTGAAGCGACTGTGGACCCGCCGAAGTATTCACCACCATACTCCTTTCGGAACCTTGGTCTTCGAAAGCCTGACCGTAACGAAGCGGGTACTTCAGCTTCTTGGCAGCGGGATTCGCCACAAAGATATACTGTTCTTCACCATCCTGACGGCACCAGAAATCCGGTAAGTTCTCACCTTCCAACAACGGCTTCTGCTTCAATACATCGGTTGGAGTGGCAGACACATTCGGAAGCTTCATCAACTCGGCATACAATTGTGCAAATTCATCCGACTTGTTCTTGCCCGGTTGCTTCGGTTCACGAGCCATGACTACCGGCAAACCCTCCTTCGCCAAACGAAGCATTTGACGCAAGGCGGCTATATCCAGCCATTCCACATCAACAGCCAATGCAGAGAAAGACATAGCGCCATAACGCAACACTCCTTCAGCAAAAGTCGCTTCGGAAAGTACCTTGGCATTCACCCACAAAGGCTGATAACCCGCCAAATAATCCGGTGCAAAGACATAGCGAAGTTCGTATTCACCCCACACCCACGGCATCTGCAAGGAATCGGGATATTCCACACCCATCCACGAATCTTCCAACGGGAGGTAGAGCGCTACATCCGAGTAGACCTGTCCTTTCCGCATGTATTGGGATACCTTCGTCATGTAATCGTTGAAATCTTTCAATTGGTCCTTGAAGTACGCATCGGGTCCCACATGCACGGAAGCATAGAAATGGTTATCATTCTTGCCTTTTCCTTTTTCATTGTACGGCATGCCGTGCCAAATGATCTGATTGGTACCGTTTGCAAAAAGCGCATCGGCAATCAACCGCATATCCGCCACTTGTTCTTCGTCCTGATGAGGGCCTTTACCGCCCCACTTCCGCCAACCATACAAGCAGGTGAAAGTTTCGGAAGTCACCACATCCTTTCCAGCCAAAGCTGCTGCCGATGCCGGGATACGACCGTAGTTCGGTTCATAGAGAATGGCTTCCGTTTCCGGCACATCCACCAACATGAAAGCAGTGAGCAAATCGGCCGGTGCACCTCCGCACTGTGAGCGAGAGAAAGCGCCCTGCGTATGTGCATGGTCAGTAAACGGCTGATAGAAATCGTAAAGCACATAGTCCGACATCAACGTCATGTAATCATAGTATATGTCTTCGTAACCCGGCTGGTAGAGCTTGTCCATCAACGGTTCGATGTCATAACCGAAGCGTTCCTTGAACTTCTCGCCATAACCGGCTGTCCACAGATGACGAGTTTCCACTTCCCATGAATCAACAAAGATGCCCGACTTGGAACCTTTGTAAGCATCCTTCAGCCCTGCATCCATCTGTTTGGCATAAAAAGCAAAAGCTTCCTTATCCAAGTGATTGATGATACGTGCCTTGCGAGGATGATCCCAAGTCAAAGTACGGTCTTCCGGTGATTCCTTTTGATAGAAGGAGCGTGTACCATATTTATCGGGAAGGTCGAATGCATTGAAAGGCCACAGCGTGCCATAAGTAAAGTCGCATCCCAATCCCAACGAATCAGCAGTACGCTTGGCGTAGTTCACGGATGCTGCCCATTCTTCGGACAACCACTTCGGATGCTTCACGGTACTATCACCACGCATCGGATATACCCAAGCTATTTCTACTCCACCGAATCCGTTTTCCTTCAGCCATTCCAACTGATACTTGATGTCTTCGTTCTGAATTTCAGAAGCAAACCACCACCAACGGGTGTATGGTTTGCCTTCGGCATAAGGATCTACCAATGGCTGTTCCTTCTGTTGGATAGTGCATGAAAACGTCATGCCCAACAATATCGCCCAAATAATCAATAGTTCTTGTTTTCTCATTTCTTCTTTATTTAACCAACTCCACACCTTCCGGAACCTGAATGTCCGAAACGACCTTTCCGTCGGCTCCCTTGGTATGTTTGATTTGAATGACACCGTATGGAGTCGGGAATGTACCTTCTACCCATTTCAGATTACCCAAATGCGGAGTGATTCTGACTTTCTTAAATCCCGGTTCCACCACTTCGACACCCAAGACATGACGGCTCAACCATGCAGTTGGTCCAGATGCCCAGCCGTGGCACAAGCTGTGACGGAATCCCTTGTAACAGTAATCACCATACGCACTATGTACATCAATCTTTCCTTCCGGCACCAATTCATCGATGCGGGCAGCATTCTTCGCCCAATCGATGTGGAAGTCTTCCCAGAAAGTAGTAGCTCCCAAATCGAGCATGGCTCCCCAATATTCACTGATGATGTCCATGGCTCCCTGATAGTTGCCTGCCTTCGCCATAGCTTCCAACATGTAATAGCCATAGAAAGTAGAAAAACCTTGCGCTCCACCCACACTCAGCACTTCCTTGTCAGCCTTTTCGGCTTTCATCAGTCCTGCCAATGCCATAAGAGCGGCACCTTGCTTGGATTGGTTATGATCAGGGATATACTTCTTCAACTTCTTGGAAGCCTTGGCACAACGGCCAGCCAATTCCTTGTCGCCCATCGCCAATGCCATCTCATGACCGGCATCCATCGCCATGACCATCAACGCTTGCAAACCGGCATCTACACCTTTCACATTCGGTGAAGAAGGCCAGTCGAGGAAGCGGGTTCCATCCAACATTTCCTTGCCCTGATCGTCTATCTTGGTTATCAAGTGATTGAACAAAGTAGTCATGTATTCCTTCTGCTCCTTCAAGTAATCCAAGTTTCCTTGATAGAGATACCAATCCTTGTGAATGAGCAACCACCAGATGGAATACGAACTGATGCCATTCATCCAGTTCGGTACAGGTGTAGTGTCACGAATCAGATCAAGGCTCTTGGGGATAACTTCGTTGTAACCGAAAACGGTATTGACAGTCATGAGTTCCGGGTGCAAGTCACCGATCCAGACCAAGCGATCACGCTTCACACCGTCCCAAATGTATTCCTGCATGTTGAGATGAACAGTATAAGCACCCGTCATCCAAATGTCGTTCAAACGATCGTTGTCGGACTTGAAAGAACCAAGGTAAGGAATGTCCCGATAACCGAAGGTCGCTCTCACTTCCTTGAGCAACAAGTCAATTTCCGGTTCTTCCACATCAATGCGCACGAAACGGAAACCTGAGTTACCAATTTCGGCTACACCTAACCAAGGCAAAGTGAAATGAAAGTCACGGATAGCATGGTCGTTGGTCGCACCGTTTTCCGGAGTGATGTCGCACATGGCTTCCGATACGGATTCACCGAAACGTATCCGAACCTTTGCTTCTTTTCGTGAAGACTGACCGGTCACAATCTGGATACCTCCTTGCAACTCCCGTCCGAAGTCCAAGAGGAAAGAAACCTTTCCATCCGGACGTTTCCGGATGACACATTCCTTACCTCCTACCAGTTCCGCCTGTCCATTGCCGGGCAACAACAACTTGTCTATACCCTCTATCGAAGAGCTTCCGGTAGTCTCCTGCCAAACGATGCGAGTGGGAGGAAGATAAGCAATGGTGCGACTGCTGTATTGTACATCAGCACTTCCCTGCCAAACAGGAGGCAATAATGTTTGAGCCTGCGTCATCGCACAGGCCCAAAGCAATCCTATCGTATACAGAATACGTTTCATCATTTCGGTAAATTAAATACAACAGACATTTCCTTCATCTGCTCATCGCTCATGCCTTCCGGCTCGAAACCCATGTTCTTGGCTGCGATGTAAATCAAAGCGGACTTGTTCAGTACGTCAATTTGGTCGAATGCTTGCATTACATCCACATCCACTGCAAAGACACCATGTTTTTCCCACATCACTACGTCATAGTCTTCCAATTCACGGATAGTAGCATCTGCCAATTCTACCGAACCCGGCAATGTATAAGGAACAATGCCCAAGCCTCTCGGACAGAACGCCTTGGTTTCCGGAATCATGCTCCAAAGCAACTTGGTTGCTACGTCCTTTTCCAAGTATTTCGGATTGTGCGACATGGCCACCAATTCTATCGGGTGTGTATGAACCGAAGCTCTGTAAGGAGAACCCTTACTCAATAGGTCATTATGTACACTGAGGTGAGAAGGAAGTTCCGAAGTAGGTTTCACCGGATTGTCGGCAATGATTACATACGAAGCACAGTCATCCAAGATGCGGATGATAGAACCGTTTTCCATCGGCCAACGGGCCAAGTCACGCATACGCATGTTGGTTCCCTTGCAATAAAAATAACATCCCTTCAAGTAAGGCAAAGTAGCTCCAATTTGATAAACTTCACTGATGGCAGGCAATGCACGGATTTCATCGTCTACATATTCTGTAATATTGACAGTTATGTTACCACCGTTGCGTTCTGCCCAACCTTTTTCCCACAAATAACCGGCTACTTCGGCCACCTTATTCACTTCGCGTGCCAATGCCGGGCGATTATTCAATATTGAGTTCATTTTGTTTTCTAATTTATGATTTCTAATTTATTTCAACAATTCAGGCAAGAAGGAAGAAACGATCAATACCAACAAGCCTATCACCAACACGGTAATGGTCTTGGAAGAACATCCCTTCCATTCCTTCAATATGATTCCCCATACATTCGAGAATGTCACATTCAGCGACATCAGGATGCACCAGGAGAATGTCAACAATGCCGGAGAAGAGGTAAGGAATCCTTTACCCAAGCTCAAGCCGAAGAACTGGCTGTACCAAAGAATACCTGCCAATGCACAGTATATCAGGTTATTGCCATACAAGGCAGTCTTGCTGTAATCTCCCCAAGTCTTGTTCTTCCCATTCTGATAGAAACAATACACGGCATTGGTCAAGAAACCGCCTACCGTTACCATCAAGGTAGCCGGTAAGGTCTTGTACAACTCATCGCTTTCCGGGAAACAAAGGCTTTCGCCGAATCCCAAGCCGATGCTAAAACAGGCACTCATGAAACCTGCCAACAAAGCGACCAAAATACCTTTAGTAAAGTTAAAGTCTTTCACCGCTTTCTTCTTTTCCTCTTCACTCAGTGCAGCTGATTTCAAGCTACCGGCATAACCGATAATACCGATACCCAACAAGGTTACTACCACACCTACAATGACCGGTGTAGTCAAATCGTCGGT
This sequence comes from Bacteroides sp., assembly GCA_015060705.1. Lineage (GTDB taxonomy): Bacteria > Bacteroidota > Bacteroidia > Bacteroidales > Bacteroidaceae > Phocaeicola. The sequence continues at coordinate 5,490 of SUXY01000016.1, forward strand.
CTTACCGGTAAATACAGGAGTCAGGATGGTACCCAATCCGGCACAAGTACCCAACGCCACGGACTGTCCCAAAGCCACACCCAAGTAGCGCATGGAAAGTCCGAAGGTCAAGCCACCTACACCCCAAAGCACGCCGAAGAACATGGTCCAAAGCGTATCAGTAGGATTAGCCGCATAGATTTCCATCAAGGAGTGCCCGGCAGGAACAGCCAACAGGGCACCCAAGAACGGAAACACCAACCATGCGAACACTCCCTGCACAATCCAATACGATTCCCAACTCCATTCCTTGATACGGTTGATGGGAACGTAGGAACTGGATTGGCAGAAAGCGCCAATGGCTATTATTAAAAGTCCAATGATTATTTCCATAAAATTTATCCAAATTGTCATTCAGACGACCGAAGGGAGGAAGACGAGTTGTTGAGGACTCTGTCCGAAAAATCTCGGAAACATAAACGTTGATGCACACGAGATTCTTCGCTTCGCTCTGAATGACATTAATGTATCATTATCTCTTAGAAGTAACTTCCGCTTCGTATTTTTCTACTTCTGCAATGAACGATTCGCCTACCGGCACATTGTTCTTCAAGCAGAACATATCCCATACGGCATTCCATGGCAAGGACTTACATTCTTCCAGGAGAGCCAAGCGTTGGAAGCCTTGTCCGTTCGCTTCGTACTGACGCAACTGAGCCAACGGTTCAAGCATGGCCTGCAACATGCACTTCTGAGTGGCACGGCTACCGATGACGTATGCACCAATGCGGTTGATGGAAGCATCGAAGTAATCCAAGCCGATGTGTACCTTATCCATAGCATCGCAACGTACGATTTCCTTGCACAAGTCGAGAGTATCGTCGTTCATGATAGTCACGTGGTCGGAATCCCAACGTACCGGGCGGCTCACGTGCAACATCAATTCAGGTACATAGAGCAACATAGAAGAAACCTTGTCTGCCACACTTTCTGTCGGATGGAAGTGACCGGTATCAAGCGTAATGATTTTCTGGTTCTGAGCTGCATAACCGATATAGAAATCGTTCGAACCTACCGTATAGCTTTCCAAACCGATACCGAACACCTTCGATTCGATACAATCCTTCATGTTCTTGTATTCAGTGGCGAAGATTTGGTCGAGCGAATCCTTCAACAAAGCACGGTACTTCATGCGGTTCACAGTAATATCTTTGCTACCATCGTGTACCCACAAGTTCATGATACACGGATCGCCTTGACGCTTACCCATTTCTTCGGCAATGGCACGACAATGCTTGGTATGTTCAATCCAGAAATTGCGAATACCTTCATCCGGATTGGACAAGGTCAAGTCACCCGACTTCGGATGAGAGAACGAAGTGGAATTGAAGTCGAGCTTCATATTGTTTTCAGCCGCCCACTGCATCCAGCTTTCGAAGTGTTCCGGTTCTACTTGATCACGATCTACAAACTTTCCACCGAAGTCACCATAAATTTCATGTAGGTTCAAACGATGATTACCCGGAATCAACGATACAGCCTTCAGGATGTCGGCACGGAGTTCGTCGATATTACGAGCCTTACCCGGATAATTACCAGTTGTCTGAATACCTCCAGTCAATTCGCCGGTCGACTCGAAGCCTGTCACATCATCCGCCTGCCAGCAATGCAAGGAAAGCTGAATACCCTGCAACTGTTCCAGTACTTTTTCTACATCTATACCGATGGCTGCATAACGTTCCACAGCCAATTCATATGCTTTTTTAATGTTCTGTTCATTCATAGTCCATTATTTTAAAGTTATAAATTTCTGATAAGCTTTTTCCCATTCTTCTACCAATTGCGGTACAAATTCTTCCGTCTCGATGGAAGCATGAATGATGCTACGCATTTCTTGCAAAGAAGAAACGGCACCGGCAGCCATTGCCTGAATCATCACATTACCGATAGCGGTCGCTTCCGATGGACCAGCAATCACTTTGCGACCGATGGCATTGGCAGTCAGTTGGTTCAACAAGCGGTTCTTCGAACCACCACCGATGATATGCAAGCGCTCGATCGGATGAGTTGCGATGCCATCCAAGTCTTCCAACACTTGACGATAACGCAAAGCCAAGCTTTCGAAAATCAAGCGGATAACCTGTGCATCATTGGCAGGCTTTTCCTGTCCAGTTCTTTCACAGAATGCATCAATGGCCTCAAGCATGGAAGGAGGATTGGCAAACGAAGGGTCGTCCGGCTGAACAAATGCCTTGAACGATTCGGCTTTCATCGCCATATCCACGATTTCAGGATAACTGTAGTCCTTGCCCGACAAAGCCCATTCTTTCCGACATTGTTCTAGAAGCCACATACCACAGATGTTCTTCAAGAAGCGGGTAGTGCCTTCCACACCGCCTTCATTGGTGTAATTCAACTCGTAAGTTTTAGGAGTAATAATCGGCTCTTTCGATTCAATACCCATGAGTGACCAAGTACCCGAACTAAGATAGGCAAAATTTTCGTCCAATGCCGGAACTGCCGCTACAGCTGAAGCTGTGTCATGACCGGCCACCGAAACCACATTCACCTTACCCAAACGACTATACTGCGCCAAAGCATCAGTCAGTGTTCCCACAACGGTTCCCGGCATCACTGGCTTACTGAAGACTGACGCATCTACACCTGCGGCTTCCAACAGTTCCTTTTCAAAATCCTTTGTACGAGGATTCAAGATTTGTGAAGTCGAAGAGATGGTATATTCGCAAACCTTTTCGCCTGTCAGCATATAAGCCAACGCATCCGGCATGAACAAAAGGTATTTAGCCTGCTTCATCGGTACATAACCTGTTTCCATACCGGCAAAGATCTGATACAACGTATTGAAGTTCATGATTTGAATTCCCGTCTTTTCATAGACCACCTCCTTGGAAATTTTCTCGAAATACTTTTCCGGCATACCTACAGTATATGGGTCACGATAAGCGCGAGGCATACTCAATATTGATCCGTCTTCTGCAATTGGTACCACATCGACACCCCATGTATCAATACCGATAGATTCAGGTACAACACCTTCTTTGTTACAAGCTACCAAACCTTCCCGTAATGCCTGGTACAAGCCCATCAAATTCCAATAATACTTTCCGTGAAGTTCGGTCACGGCATTCGGGAAACGGGTCAATTCCTTGATTTCCACTTTACCGTCAGCAACTGTCCCCAGAATGGAACGGCCACTAGTCGCCCCCAAATCGAAGGCTAAAAAGATGTGTTTTTCCATAATATTCTATTTTTAGATTTATTTACAACGAGTTTATTTCAACAACAATTCTACTACATAATCCGTCTCCGTCGGCACTTCCGGGAATTTCAGTAAAACCCCTTCCTTATCTTGTGAGAAAGCGATGGGAGTACCATCTACAAAACGGATGGCTTTCTTTACTTTCGCCTTCAATGGAAGATAGAGAGCCTTGTCTTGATAATCGAGCACATGAATAAACAAGCGATTTCCTTTTCGGGTAGATACGCCCCAAACATGTGGTTCCACATCACCTCCCCGGGTTCCATAAATAGTTTCACCATATTGAGCCATCCACTCTCCCATTTCCTTCATACGCTGAACAGCTGTAGCCGGAAGCTCACCATTGGGTTGTGGGCCGATGTTCATCAACAGGTTAGCATTCTTTCCAGCAGCACGCACCAAAAGTTGAATTAAAGTCTTGGTCGACTTATAGTTTTGGTCTTCAATATTATATCCCCAAGTACGGTTCATGGTCTCACAAGTTTCCAGCGGCAAGGCACTAACCTCTTGTCCATCCGAATAGCCCGACTTGTTCTCACCCGGCAAGTCACGTTCAAACATTTGGAAATCCTCACCTGCATAAGGAATACGATGGTGATTGTTCCCCACCAAACAAGCCGGTTGAAGTCGATGAATCAATGCGTATTGTTCTTCCAACTGCCAGTAGAAGCTTTCCGGTTGGTCCCATACACCGTCAAACCATATCGCACCAATCGGCCCATAGTTAGTCAATAATTCGGTAAGCTGATTATTCATGAATTGATAGTAAGTCTGCCAATTCTCTTTTCCCTTCGGGCGACCGGTACCTTTCCCCGTCCTTCCCATCGGATAATCTTCCCGTTTCCAATCCAAATGTGAGTAATAGAAATGAAGTTTGATACCCTGCTTTTGACATTCCTCTGCCAATTCTTTGAGTACATCCCGTTTGAACGGAGTCGCATCTACGATATCGTATTCCGATTCCTTCGTCTCAAACATAGAAAAGCTGTCATGGTGACGGCTTGTAATGGTAATGTACTTAGCACCCGATGCCTTGATTTGTGAGACCCATTCTGCCGCATTGAACTTGGAAGGATAAAATCCCGATGCCAATTTGGCATATTCGTCGCGATGGATATTACGGTCATTCATGTACCACTCACCACGGGCAGTCATGCTATAAACGCCCCAATGCAGGAAGATACCGAACTTGTTGTCCTGGAATTCCTTACGGGCTTGCAAGTTTTCGGGAGTAGGCGTATAAGTTTGTGCTTGGGCAGCCATGCCGGTACATAGGCAGAAAGCCATGCCCAACACTCCAATTTTCCAATTATTTTTCATCATTGCAGTCGTTGATTAAGATTGTTATCCGTCAAATTCAAATATGCGTAGAGTCCATACTTATGTCTACAATTTTTCCACTATCTTTCCACATCGTGACATATACAAAAACACCTCTTGAAACCAGAATTGCTCTATTGGCCTCTTGAGGGATTCCATCCGATCCATAAATATTCATCCGAATTACAACAGGCACTCCATCTACATTCAAGATAGAGAACGAACCACCCACGTGTTTCTTGGCTGCATCCATTGCTTTTTTCACTATCTGCATCCGTTCTTCATCGTTCAGTTCCGGAAAACCGGACGGAACTTCCAGCTGCTTCGGCATCAATGATACATTCTTCAGTTTCAAAGGTTTTTCTATTTCTATCCCGTTATAGTCTTTATTACTCCTATATCCGGTCTTCAAGCCAAAAGGAGTACCATCAGTAAGCAGATAAACCATTGCCACAAAACCGTCTTCAAACCTGTGCACATATTCATCCTTGCTAAAATAAAGAATCCGATAATAGGAACTTCCACTGGCTATCCCTTTGAATAAACCATTGTCCATCCCATCTTCCATCTCGAAGACCGACCGTACAATTTGTGGAGATACCTCCGTATCAATATAGCGACACAACTTCGAGTTTTCCTGCTCCAACACAGCCAACCCAGCCATTACCAATTCACGGCACTGCTCATAATCGAGTGAGAAATTCCATTCACGATAGACACGGAAGCCACCAGCGCCCTGCGCAGAAAGAGCGATGACACACACTACCTGCATGAGCACAACAAGAAACCAACGGGAGAGATGAGAAACACTAGTTTTCATAATGGTTGAAATTAACTTGCCGAAGATACAAATAAAAACTGATTTTTATGTACATTTGTGAACAAAATCAGCACCATGAGAAAAAAAGAACTATACGATAAAGTCATCGCCTACTTTGAGCAAGCCATGCCAGTAGCCGAAACGGAATTACACTACAGCAACCCATTCGAATTGCTGATAGCCGTCATACTCAGTGCCCAATGTACTGACAAACGGGTGAACCTGATTACACCCCCTCTTTTTCATGACTTCCCGACTCCCGAAGCACTAGCTGCCAGCACTCCGGAAGTAATCTTTGAATACATCCGCAGTGTGAGTTATCCCAACAACAAAGCAAAACACTTGGTAGGTATGGCACAAATGCTGGTAAAAGAATTCCATAGCGAAGTACCCGGTACCCTTGAAGACCTAATCAAGCTACCCGGAGTAGGTAGAAAAACCGCCAATGTCATTCAGAGCGTAGTGTTCAACAAAGCGGCCATGGCAGTCGACACCCATGTATTCCGGGTGAGCCATCGAATCGGTTTAGTTCCGAAAAGCTGTACGACTCCCCTCTCCACCGAAAAGTACCTAATGAAATACCTCCCCGAGGCAATTGTACCTAAAGCTCATCATTGGTTGATTCTGCATGGAAGATATGTATGTGTTGCCCGAAATCCCAAATGTGAAGTTTGCGGCCTGAACGGCATCTGTACTGCCTCTATGTTAATAAAATAAATAAAGCAACGTTCCATTAACGATATTTGGGAAATATCATTATCTTTGCCCAGAATGAAAATACTATAAAAAAAATAACACTATGAAAAAATTATTCTATCTACTTCTTCTTTTTACCTTATTACCATTGGGTAGCTTCGCACAAAAGAAGATTTCTTTCGAGATTAAGGATGGTGATTTTTACTTGAATGGTAAGCCGACTCCGGTATTATCTGGTGAAATGCACTATTCTCGTATTCCACACCAATATTGGCGTCATCGTTTCCAGATGATGAAGGGCATGGGCTTGAACACCGTTGCTACTTACGTATTCTGGAACTGGCACGAAGTAGAACCAGGCAAGTGGGATTTTGAAGGTGACAAGAACTTGGCAGAATACATCCGCATTGCCGGTGAAGAAGGCATGATGGTGATTTTGCGTCCAGGCCCATACGTTTGCGCAGAATGGGAATTCGGCGGTTATCCTTGGTGGTTGCAGAACGTAGAAGGCATGGAAATCCGTCGTGACAACGAACAATTCTTGAAACATACCAAATTGTACATCGAACGTTTGTACAAGGAAGTAGGTCACTTGCTCTGTACTAAGGGTGGTCCAATCATCATGGTACAGTGTGAAAACGAATTTGGTTCATACGTATCACAACGTCAAGACATTCCATTGGAAGAACATCGCGCTTATAACGCAAAAATCAAGCAACAATTGGCTGATGCAGGTTTCGACGTACCTTTGTTTACTTCAGACGGTAGTTGGTTGTTCGAAGGTGGCAGCACACCGGGGGCACTTCCGACAGCTAATGGCGAAAGTAACATCGAAAACTTGAAGAACGCTGTCAACAAGTATCACGGCGGCAAGGGCCCGTACATGGTTGCTGAATTCTATCCGGGTTGGTTAGCACACTGGGCTGAACCACATCCAAATGTAAGCGCATCCAGCATCGCCCGTCAGACTGACTTGTATTTGAAGAATGATGTTTCTATCAACTTCTACATGGTTCATGGTGGTACTAACTTCGCTTTCACTAGCGGTGCTAACTATGACAAGCGTCGCGACATCCAGCCTGACTTGACCAGCTATGACTACGATGCTCCTATCAGCGAAGCTGGTTGGGTTACTCCAAAATACGATTCTATCCGTACCGTCATCAAGAATTACGTAAAGAACGTACCAGAAGCCCCAGCACGTATTCCAGTAATTGAAATCCCTTCGATCAAGTTGAATAAGGTAGCCGATGTTTTGGGTTGGGCAGAACGCATGACTCCAGTTAGCGCCAATCAACCGTTGACTTTCGAACAGTTAAATCAAGGTTATGGTTACGTATTGTATAGCCGTCGTTTCAACCAACCTATTAGTGGTACTTTGTCTATCCCTGGTTTGCGTGACTATGCTGTTATCTACATTGATGGCGAAAAGGTGGGCGAACTGAACCGTAACACCCAGACTTACGACATGGAAATCAATGTTCCGTTCAATGCTACATTGCAAATCTTGGTAGAAAACATGGGTCGTATCAACTATGGTAGCGAAATCGTTCACAACACCAAGGGTATCATCAGCCCAGTAACTATTGCAGGACAGGAAATCAGCGGTAATTGGGAAATGTACCAACTCCCGATGAGTGAAGTGCCTGATTTCAGCAAGATGGGACGGAATGCATTCAACAATGGCACTTCTCAAGCCAACCGTTTGAAGGATTGTCCGGTATTGTACGAAGGTACTTTCACATTGGATGAAACCGGTGATACATTCATCGATATGGAAGCTTGGGGCAAAGGTATCATCTTCGTAAACGGACACAACATCGGCCGTTACTGGAAGGTAGGTCCTCAGCAGACTCTTTACATCCCAGGAGTATGGTTGAACAAGGGCGAAAACAAGATTGTGATTTTCGAACAGCTCAACGAAACTCCAATGACAGAAGTGAAGACAGTCAAGGTTCCTGTATTAACTAACTTGAAATAATTATTCCTATTAAAAGAAAGCCCTGAATGAAGATTCATTCAGGGCTTTCTTTTAAATTATGATTTCTAAACCGTCATAAGCAAAATGAACATGAGGCGGAAGCAACTTTTCAGCCTCTTCATGCAAACCGGCATGATGGCTCATGTGGACAAAATACGTTTCTTTCGGAGCCAACCGCTTAACATTTCCCAACGCTTCACTTATACTCTGATGCGTTCCATGTGGCTGAGGACGCAAGGCATTCATCACCAACACATCCAGCCCTTGTAACTTTTCGTATTCACTTTCGGGCATAGTAAGCATATCGGTTATCCAAGCCATCTTTCCGACACGAAAACCGAGAATCGGCAATTTGCCATGCATTATCCGAATGGGAAGTACCTCCACTTTGGTACCTTCGGAGTTACTAACCTGAAAAGGAACTCCCGGATTGACTTCTTCCAACAAGATACGAGGGACACCCGGATAAAGATTTTCAGCAAAACAATAAGGTATCCGTTCGCGTAAATGCTGGGCAGCGTATGGCTCAGCATAAACAGGTACATCACGGAAACGACAGAACGGACGAAGATCATCCAAACCACCTACATGATCGTAATGTTCATGAGTAACCAATACGGCGTCAATCGCCTTGAAATCATTCAAGCGAATCATCTGTTCGCGAAAATCCGGACCACAATCCATTAAAACACGAACGCCGTTCACATCAATCACGCCAGAACAACGTGAACGATTGTCTTTCGGATCCTGACTAGTACACACCGGACAAGTACACCCTATTTCAGGTACACCCGTCGAAGTTCCACTTCCTATAATCGTTATTTTCATATTTTCTTTATATAAAGTTCACTTCCGGCAAAATGTTTATACCGAACTTCTCATATACCGATTTTTGTATAGCTTCTGATAATGCTATTACTTCTGCTCCAACAGCACCTCCCAGATTCACTAATACCAAAGCCTGCTTGTCATGAACACCCGCACGGCCCAAACGTTTCCCCTTCCAGCCACATTGATCGATCATCCAAGCTGCCGGAATCTTTATGCTTTCAGCATCGACTTCGTAATGTGGTATCAACGGATAGTCCACCAACAACGCATCAAAATGTTCACGAGAAATGACAGGATTCATAAAGAAGCTACCGGCATTACCTTGTAGCTTTGGATCTGGAAGTTTAGCTTCCCGTATACTTATAATAGCTTGGCGTACGTTAGCTAGTGTCAAACGAACCTTCTGCTTTTCCAACTCCAAACGTATATTGCCATAATCCAGATGATAGCATGGCGTTTTCTTCAAACGATAGGACACATGAGTGACCAAATACTGATATTTCAACGAAGACTTGAAAACACTCTCCCGATAAGCATACCCACATTCTTCATTCTTGAAAATACTTTCTTTACCGGTAGACACTTCGATTGCCTCCACTCCTACAATCAAGTCCTTGACCTCAACACCATACGCACCGATATTCTGTACAGCCGAAGCACCAACCTCACCCGGAATCAATGAAAGATTTTCAGCACCATACCATTCATTCTCAACTGTCATTGCCACAAAATCATCCCAAACTTCTCCGGCCCCTACCCGTACCACGACTTCGTTCGTATCTTCATGGATGACCTCATAGCCTTTAATCGCAGAATGTAGAATAATCCCTGAAAAATCGCCTGTAAACAACAAGTTGCTGCCTTTCCCTATATGTAACCACTGATTATCCTTGACATATAGGCTCAATACCTTTTTCAATTCTTCCACCGAAGCATATTCAATGAAGACAGATGCTTTCACATCCATTCCGAAAGTATTATGCGGCAACAAAGAATAATCCCGAAATATCTTCATCCTCCATCAATTACTTAAATCTTCGAAACGCGTCAATCTCCATTCTCCATTCCGGCATCTGAAATACAACGTGTTAGAGAATCCATTACCAAAACCGCGCAATTCGATGATACGTGTTCGGGAATTCAAGTTCAAACGCTGACCATAGTTTACATTGGTGAGAAATTCATTCGGCAACTTCGGTTGGAAAGTAAACCATTGCGCTTTCTGAATTGTAGTCTCCAATATCTGGAATTCATCATCCGGATCAGGTGCCACAAATGGCAATGGATCAGCGACACGTTCCGCTTGAAATAGGGAATCATTTGCAAAACGTTCATAAAACTCGTAAAAATCTTCTTGACCGTTATCTTCTTTCGGCATGGTAGCATCGTCTATCGCCTCCAACTTCCACCAACCATACAAACGCTCGAAGTAATAACGTTTCATCTTCTTCTGCTTCAAGTCAATCCACTCTATACGCACACTAGTCGATGCCGTATCCTTTTCCAACTCGGCATCGTCCAAATTATCGTAAAGCATGGTATAGAACTCTTGTTGACTGAAAAGTGGATCGTGTACCCAATCTTCCTTCATAATGGAATCTTTCTGGTTATCCATATAATAGGGTAATGGGAATAGGATACGACGCAACTGTAATCTCTCGTCCAATGCAAAATTGTACAAAAAATCGGCAAAGCTTTCATCGGCAGCAGCCGGAATAACCGGTTCTTCCTCTACCTCTTCTACCAACAACGAATCTGCCATGGCTTCGATAGAATCTGCCCATTCCATCTGTTCTTCATGCGCATCGGTATTCTTCTTCCCCCCACCGCAAGAAGTCAAGCATCCCAGCAAACAAATTCCAATAATCAGTTTCTTCATTGACTTGTTTCTTGAAAAATTCAACGCAAAAATATAAATATTCCGTTTAATTCGCTAACTTTGTCGCCATTAAAAAATAAACAAGGAACTATGTTAGCAAAAATAGAACAACTCCTTCAGGAAATTGAAGGCTTGCAAGCATCCAATGCAGAAGAGTTGGAAGTGCTTCGCATCAAATATTTAAGTAAGAAAGGTGCCATCAATGAGTTAATGGCTGACTTCCGCAATGTTCCCGCAGAACAGAAGAAGGAAGTAGGTATGAAGGTGAACGAATTAAAGAACAAGGCACAAGAAAAGATTGCTGCCTTGAAAGAAACATTCGCTACCCTAGACAATAGTGCTGCAGAAATGGACTTGACTCGTACTGCCTATCCTATCGGTTTGGGAACTCGTCATCCATTGAACATCGTGAAGAACGAAATCATCGATATCTTCCACCGTTTGGGCTTCAGCATTGCCGATGGTCCGGAAATCGAAGACGACTGGCATGTATTCTCTTCCATGAACTTTGCCGAAGACCATCCGGCACGCGACATGCAGGATACTTTCTTCGTGGAAGCCAATGCCGAAGACGTGAAGAAAAACGTGATTCTCCGCACACACACTTCATCAATACAAGCCCGCGTCATGGAACATACCCAACCGCCAATCCGTGTGATTTGCCCGGGACGTGTATACCGTAATGAAGCCATCAGCTATCGAGCCCATGCTTTCTTCCATCAAGTAGAAGCATTATATATAGACAAGAACGTATCGTTCACCGACTTGAAACAGGTATTGTTACTCTTTGCCAAGGAAATGTTCGGCGAACAAACTCAAATCCGTTTGCGTCCGTCTTACTTCCCATTCACTGAACCAAGTGCAGAAATGGACATCAGCTGTAACATCTGTGGTGGTAAGGGCTGTCCTTTCTGTAAGGGAACCGGTTGGGTAGAAATCTTGGGTTGTGGTATGGTAGACCCGAACGTACTCGAACTGAACGGTATCGACAGTAAGGTATATTCCGGTTATGCACTCGGTATGGGTATCGAACGTATTACCAACTTGAAGTATCGTGTGAACGACTTGCGTCTGTTCTCTGAAAACGATACCCGTTTCTTGAAAGAATTTGAAGCAGCTAACTAAACAACCATAAAAGTGGGTGATACACACCCACTTTTTTATTGCCATAAGTATGAAAGAAAGATTAGTTACCCCTAGTTATATCCTGATTATTGCAGCTAACTTCCTGCAATTCTTCGGATTCTGGTTGCTGATTCCGGTACTTCCCTTCTATTTGCAAGAAGTATTCGGTGCCGATAAGACCAGCATCGGGGCTATCCTTTCTTGCTACACCATAGCGGCGCTCTGCATGCGTCCTTTCTCCGGCTATCTACTGGACACCTTTGCCCGCAAGCCACTCTATTTATTGGCATACTTCTTCTTTACAACCATGTTCGGTGGATATATGTTGGCAGGTACTCTTACCTTATTCATTATTTTCCGCATCATCCACGGATTTTCCTTTGGTATGGTGACTGTCAGTGGAAATACCATCGTCATCGACATTATGCCTTCTTCCCGCCGTGGAGAAGGATTAGGATATTATGGATTAGCCAATAATATCGCCATGTCCATCGGTCCCATGACAGGGCTTTTCTTGCACGATGCAGCCGTAGGCTATACATTCATTTTTAGCTGCTCACTTGGTGCTTGCCTCATCGGCTTACTTTGCGCCTATTTAGTAAAAACGCCTTATAAACCACCCGTTAAGCGAGAACCGATTTCATTGGATCGATTCATTCTATTGAAAGGGATTCCGGCAGGCATTAGTTTGTTATTGCTATCTATCCCTTACGGCATGACCACCAATTATGTAGCCATGTATGCCAAACAAATAGGGATTACTTCTTCCACCGGTTTCTTCTTTACATTAATGGCAATCGGTATGGCGATATCCCGCTTATTCTCTGGGAAATTGGTAGACAGAGGAATGATAACCCAAGTTATCAAGGCAGGCCTATTCTTAGTTTGCTTCTGTTTCTTCGGTTTAAGTGCATGCGGTTGGATTATCCATTGGAATCCAGCAGCCATTACTGCTTTTTTCTACGCCATATCCTTGTTATTAGGCATCGGATTCGGAACCATGTTTCCTGCTTACAATACGTTGTTTGTAAATTTGGCTCCCAACAACCAACGAGGAACGGCTACCAGCACATATCTTACCTCATGGGATGTAGGCATTGGTATCGGTATGGTTGTAGGAGGATATTTGGCAGAAATAGCCACTTTTAAAGTTGCCTACCTAGTAGGTGCCATACTGACTGTGGTTTCTCTTTTCTATTTTTATCAGAAAGTTTCTCCGCATTTCCATCGTTTCCGTCTGCGCTAATATTTATAGGTAAATACCCACATATGAGAAGGACGGTTCCCGTTCAATGAATATTGGGCAGAAAGAATAAACGATTCAAACAAAGCAGCATTCTTCAATAAAAATGGAGACAAATAAGTTTGAAAACGATTGGGAGAATCCATCACCTTCTGCATATCCACAACCATCGAGAAAGAAGCCTCGTTAGACAAATTAGACATACATTCATTGAACAGCAAACGGTTTCCACTTTCGTTGGCATCATATGCCTCATTCATATAATATGAAGTAGAATCCTTATCCGACGACATAAATAGATTGGGTTCACTTACAATGGGTACTTCTTTTAACGTTTCCGCCATATCCTCCAATAAAACAAGTTCATCCATTCCGAATGTCTCGCCCGTTAGATATACCACATCACTATTCAAGTGGAAATCATATTCACACCAACAAGGTTGATTCATCTTCAAAATCGGCATGGAGGGAGTTTGTGTATATAAGGTCAAAAACTCAGAAGACTTCTTGCGGGCAATGATTTGAGAGAATAGGACATCATTATTCAAAGAAGTATCATCCATTTGTGCATCAATAACCTCTTCAATCAAACGTTTTTGATAGCTGACAACAAAATAAGTATCCTCAATATATGCAGCAATGAATTCTTCATGACTTAAAGGATAAACAATAATCGTTTTTCCACGATAGGTTTCCTTTTTCGGAAGAAAGTATTCCGCTGCATAATTCCGAAAAATATCAGACAACATTTGTTCATCTGCATTTTCCATTTGAAAATAAACAACTTGATTTTGAGGACTCACCGGCTCATGAAAACTTACCAAGAAATGATCCATATGTTCGCTCAGTCCATGCTCATTATCCTGAACATAAAGATTCAATTCTGCCATAAAGAAATCAAACAGTCCAGGAAAATGGAAACCATTTAGTTCCTGATTATAATTCAGCATGGAAGTTTGATCCAAAACACCCTGTATATGGTCGCTCTCCAATACCCCCGCAACATTGGAAGGTACCAACGAAAATAGATTGACATCCCGACTACGACCGGTTGTTTCCAAACGCATGAAAGCATAGAACCCTACTGCAAAACAAAACAAAAGGACAGAAGTTATGGTTCCTATTTTTACAATTGTCTTCAGTTGCATAGGCCTTGTTTTATATTTTTTTTGCAAATATAGTTAGTTTATTAAGATATCAAAAGACTTTTGATGGATTTTTTCACATTAATATGCTTTTATATCCATCCATTAATTTCATCTTTCACTTCAGATAACACTAATAGAAAAAAATTGTTCAAAAACATCATTCTTCTAGATACAGCATTTCAAAAATAGCCATATATTTGCACAAACTAATACTTTTTTACCCCACATGAATCAATCACTGGAAAACCAAGTCATGCGCGAAATCACTCCTTTATCGGACAAGGACTGTTTCTATATCGGCGAACGTATCAAAACGGAATTCACTTATCCTATTCATCACCACGATGAATACGAACTGAATTTCATTGAGCAAGCTGCCGGAGTAAGACGAGTGATAGGTGACTCTACGGAAGTCATCAACGATTTCGACTTAGTGTTGATTACTGGCCGTGATTTGGAACATGTTTGGGAACAACATGAATGTTCATCCAAACGTATTCATGAAATCACAATACACTTTTCTTCCCAATTGTTCAATGAAAGTCTGTTGAACAAAAACCAATTGGAATCCATTCATAAGATGTTCGAGAAAGCTAAGAACGGATTAAGTTTTCCAATGCCTGCCATCATGAAGGTATACTCCCACTTATGCTCTCTATCATCCGAACAAGGGTTTTATGCTTTCATCAAGTTTCTGACCATTTTATATGAATTGTCTTTATACACAGAAGACGCCAAAGCACTTTCTAGCAGTTCCTTTGCCAAGATTGAGCCAACATTCAACAGCCGACGTATCCATAAAATACAAAAATACATCAATGACAATTACCGCGAAGAAATTCGCTTGGAACACATGGCCCATCTGGTAGGCATGACTTCCACCTCTTTCAGCCGCTTCTTCAAGCTCCGTACCGGAAAGACACTTTCGGATTATGTCATCGATATCCGAATCGGATTTGCCAGCCGTCTGCTGGTAGACACAACCATGTCCGTTGCCGAAATCTGTTACGAATGTGGATTCAACAATCTTTCCAATTTCAACCGTATCTTCAAGAAGAAGAAAGACTGTTCGCCGAAAGAATTCCGTGAATACTACCGGAAGAAAAAAATCATCTTCTAGTCAAATCATATCAGAATATGACAAGATAATATCGTTACTTCTAAACTTCACTATTTATCTTTGCATTACAAAACATTCTCTCTTTTGTTTTAACATAAAGATATTTAGTTAGGTTAGGTTAACGTTTATAAAAAGGTTGTAACAAGAGTTTCCTTACAGCGGCAAGGGAGCTCTTGTTTTTATTTCCCCTTCACAAAATAGCATAACAAACAGGCAAAAAAGTATCGGTTAATTTTCCTATCATTATTTACTTTTGTCTAAAGAACATTAAAATCTATATTCTATGAAACGTATCTTCATACTATGTACATGCTTAACCTTCTTTTTGCTAGGTATTCAAGCTCAAATCAAAGGTAACGAAATCCGAGTCGTCGTATCTCCCGACCATACCGACTGGACATATCAACTCAATGAAAAATGCACATTCCGTATCCAAGTCTACAAAGCACAAAACTTGTTGCCGGGAGCAGTTATCGACTACGAATTGGGGCCAGAAATGTACCCTACAGAAAAGAAAGAAGGTATTGTATTGAAAAATGGCGAATTGACTGTCAAATCACAAATGAACAAGCCTGGGTTCATTCGTTGCAAGGTCAAAGCCCATGTCAACGGACGTACTTATGAAGGTATCGCCGCTGCTGCTTATGCACCCGATCAAATTACCGCCAAAGTACAGAATCCGGCAGATTTCGATGAATTCTGGAGCAACTCACTTGCAGAGGCCAGAAAGACTCCTTTGAAACCTACCATGGAACTGCTTCCCGAGCGTTGTACAGAGACAGTCAACGTTTACCATGTAAGTTTCCAGAACATGCGTTGGGGATCACGCACATACGGTATCCTTTGTATGCCCAAAACACCGGGTAAATACCCTGCTCTTCTTCGCGTTCCTGGAGCAGGTATCCGTCCTTATTATGGCGATATACAAACTGCAGAGAAAGGTGCCATCACGTTGGAAATAGGAGTACATGGCATACCTGTCACCATGACACAAGACTATTATGACAAACTCTTTCAAGGGGCAATTTATTCTTATTGGACCACCAATTCCGACAACCGTGATGACTTCTATTATAAACGTGTATTCATCGGAGCCGTTCGTGCAGTAGATTTCATTTGCAGTCTTCCTGAATATAATGGTAAAGCCTTGGGAGTTACCGGCAGTAGTCAAGGAGGGGCATTGTCATTCGCTACCGCAGCCCTTGACAATCGAGTTACCTTCTTGGCAGCCATTCACCCTGCCATGTGCGACCATGAAGCGTTCCTTTATGGACAAGCCGGCGGATGGCCACATTATTTCTATTGGCAAAAAGCCGACAAAGCCCGTTTGGAAACTAGCAGATATTACGACTCTGTGAATTTTGCCCGTCGAGTGCAAGTACCAGGATGGTATAGTTGGGGGTATAATGACGACGTATGTCCACCGACCTCCATGTATGCCGCCTACAACAGCTTAACCGCCCCTAAAGAATTAGAGCTCTATTTGGAAACAGCTCATTTCTGGTATCAGGAACAATATGATGCCTGGAACGAATGGCTTTGGGAACAACTTGGTTTATAAATTTAAATTAACTGCTTATGAACGCTACCACTACCACGTTAAAGCATGAAGTTCAAGAGGTTTTAACCAACAACATACTCCCCTTTTGGACTAATCGAATGATAGACAGCCGCGGAGGTTTTTATGGACGCATCAACGGCAATAACGAACTCATCGCCGAAGCCGACAAGGGAGCGATACTCAACGCCCGCATCCTTTGGACATTCTCTGCAGCCTATCGTTTGCTCCGCCGGAAAGACTATCTGCAAGTGGCAACCCGTGCCAAACGAGTCATCATCCACGATTTCTTTGACAAGGAATACGGAGGTATCTATTGGTCCTTGAATTGCAATGGTATCCCCATTGACACTAAGAAACAAATCTATGCACTCGGATTTGCCATTTACGGATTAAGCGAATATTATCGGGCTACTGCTGACCAAGAAGCTCTAGAATACGCAATCCGTCTCTTCAATGACATCGAAGCACATAGTTTTGACACCGTAAAGAATGGTTATTTCGAAGCAACCACTCGCGATTGGCAAGAAATAGCAGACATGCGACTGAGTGAAAAGGATGCAAACGAACGCAAGACCATGAACACTCATCTCCATATCCTGGAGCCATACACCAACCTTTATCGAGTATGGAAAGACGAACGGTTGAAACAACAGATCCACAATCTGGTGAATTTATTCATCCATCAAATCAAACATCCGGAGACTCATCATCTACAACTGTTCTTTGACGATGATTGGAATAGCAAGTATGATATTATATCTTATGGTCACGACATCGAAGCTTCCTGGCTCATTCACGAAGCTGCATTGGAATTAGGTGATGCACAACTATTAACCGAAATAGAATCAGTCATCCAACAAATTGCTTGCGCAGCTTCCGAAGGACTTACCGCCCAAGGTGGCATGATGTATGAAAAAGATGTCAAGCAGAACCACACTGATACTGATTTGCACTGGTGGGTACAGGCTGAAACAGTCGTTGGATACTTGAATATCTATCAACATTTCGGCGATGAAGACAGTCTTCAGAAAGCCGTGAACTGTTGGAATTTCATCAAGAATCATTTGATAGACCACACCCACGGCGAATGGCTATGGAGCGTACACCTGGACGGAACGCCTAACCATGTAGACGACAAAGCTGGTTTTTGGAAATGTCCTTATCACAACGGACGCATGTGCATGGAAATCATGGAAAGATTCAAATAGTATCATTATATGGCAAAATTGTATTTGTTTAGAAATGTGAAATCAACTTAATTTGCCATGTTGAAAGTTCTATGACAACATAGAGAACGATTTGAAAGAAAAGAGAATATAATTATAATATAAAGAAACCTGAAAAACCAGACAGCCTATGGGGAACGACTGAAAAACGCCATTACCGACTTCGATTACAAGTAGGTAATATGAGAGAAATTAACCTTTATCATAAGAACAATCTTATGAATTATTAATCTAAGAAAAGACACAGTATGAATCTAAAAATTAAAAAGAACGCGCTGGTAGCAAGTGCATGTATGGCATTCTTGCTCGGTGGCGCACCTCAGGTTTGGGCTGCAGATTTTGATTCAGTAACCGCAGCACAACAACAGACTAAGAAGATTACTGGTACCATCCTCGACCAAGCCGGTATTCCGGTGATTGGAGCCAACGTACTTGAAAAGGGTACAAGCAATGGTACTATCACTAATCTGGACGGTAAGTTCACATTGAACGTGAAGCCGGGTGCTACTTTGCACATCTCTTACATTGGTTACAAGGTAGAAGAAATTACCGTAGGCAGTGCACAGAATTATCAAATCACATTGAAAGAAGATACCGAACGCTTGGACGAAGTAGTAGTAGTAGGTTACGGTATCCAGAAGAAGAAACTCGTTACAGGTGCTACTGTAGAAGTAAAGGGAGAAGATATTGCCAAATTGAACACCACTCAAGCATTGGGTGCTCTCCAGAGCCAGACTCCGGGTGTTAACATCCAAGCCAACTCTGGTCAACCAGGTGATGGTTTCAAGATTTCTATCCGTGGTGCCGGTACTAACGGTAACACCGCTCCTCTTTATATTATTGACGGTGTAGCAGGTGACATCAACAATTTGAACCCTGCCGACATCGAACGTATCGACGTTTTGAAGGATGCAGCCTCTTGTGCCATCTATGGTTCTGCCGCAGCTAATGGTGTTATCCTCGTTACCACCAAGCAAGGTAAGGAAGGTAAGCTCCAAATCAGCTACGACGCCAACATCGGTATTTCGAATGTATACAGACTTCCACAGATGTTGACAGCTAAGCAATACATGGAAGTTCAGGACGTAATGCAATTCAACACCGGTTCTCCTCTTTGGAACTGGAGCGATTACCTCGATGCAGATTTGCTTGCAGCTTATCAAAGCGGTGCAAATCCGGGTACCAATTGGGTAGAAGCCATCCGCAACAAGGATGCTGTCACTACCAGCCATGCATTGAACATCACTGGTGGTACAGACCGCAGCAAGATTTCTTTAGGTGCCGGTTATCAGTACCAAGACGGTGTATTCGGTAACGTAGTGAAGTCAGACTACCGCCGTTTCACATTCCGTATCAACTCTGAACATATCCTCTACCGCAACTCAAAGGGTATGGATGTAGTCAAGGTGGGTGAAACCATGTACTACTCTCACAAGCAGTCACAAGGTATCCAGATTGGTAACCAATATTCCAATGCTCTTTCTACTATGCTTCGTGCCAACCCGTTGGTTCCGATGTATAACGCAGACGGTGAATATTTCAATTGGGAAGACATCCAGAACTCAGGTACAAAGGGTTTGCAAAACTACAACCAATATACAGTCAATCCGATTTTAGTATTGGTTAATAGCCAAAATGCTGCCAACAAGAGTGTAAATCATGGCTTCAACTTGAGCGGTTACTTGGAAATCCAACCTATCAAGAACTTGATTTATCGTGGTCAAGTGAACTACAACCAAAGCACTTGGTCTTGGAGAAGCTTCTTGCCGGTATTTACAGCCAATGCATTGACAGCCGACGGTTTCCGTAGCGAAAGCCAAGCTACCAACCAATTGGGTACAGGTTGGGGATGGAGTACAACCAACACTTTGAACTACCGCTTCGACATCAAAGACCATAACTTCGACGTATTGTTGGGTACAGAATATGGCGAAAGCCGTCCGGATTACGGTTTTAGCTTGAGCGCTACTGCATCAAATGCTATCTTCGACGACTTGAGACATGCTTACATGGACTACATGAAGAACAATGCTTCTGCTACTGTATCAGGTTCTCCTTACGGTGACTCACGCAGCTTCTCATACTTCGGTCGTTTGAACTATAACTGGAAAGAAACTTACATGTTGTCTGCTATCATGCGCGCCGACGGTAATTCTAAGTTTGCTCCGGGTCAACGTTGGGGTTACTTCCCATCAGTTTCTGCAGGTTGGGTAATCTCTAACGAAGCATTCATGGAAGATTTGCAAGGCAAGATTGATTTCTTGAAGCTCCGCGCTGGTTGGGGACAGAACGGTAATGCCGGTTCTGTAGGTAACTTCCAATGGCAAGGTACTTTCCAATTCGGTCCTTATGGTAACTATTCATTCAACAGCAACAAGGACGGTTACACATCCGGTGCTTACCCAAGCCGTTTGGAAAACTTGGATTTGACATGGGAAACTTCTGAACAGATGAACATCGGTTTGGATGCACGTTTCTTGAACAGCCGCTTGAACTTCACTTTCGACTACTACCAGAAGAAAACTAAGGACTTGCTCGTTCAGGTTCCTATCGATGCTTCTACAGGTTTCAGCACCATGTGGAGCAATGCCGGTACTGTAAAGAACGAAGGTTTTGAAGTGGCACTTGCATGGCACGACCAAATTGGTAAGGATTTCAACTACAACATTGGTTGGAACATGGCTTACAACAAGAATAAGGTAACTGAAGTTAATTCTTCTCAAAAGTACAACAACGGTGGTAACGACCTCCTTTCACAAGGTACAGGTGTGATTGCACGCTTCGAAGAAGGTCACCCAATCGGTTACTTCTGGGGTTACAAGACTGACGGCGTTATTCAGAACGAACAAGACTTGGCAGCTTACAAGTCAACATTGTTGAACGGTGACCCAGCTAACTCAAGACAAGGTTCTAGCTTGCAGGTAGGTGACTTGAAGTTCGTGGACGTTAACGGTGACGGTATCTTGAACGACAACGATAAGACCAACCTCGGTAATCCTCATCCGGATGTAACTATGGGTATCAACCTCGGTGCTTCTTACAAGGGCTTCGATTTCAATGTAACAGGTTTCGCTGCATTGGGTCAGGAAGTAGCTCGTTCTTATCGTAAGTTCGCTGACGGTGCACAAGAAAACTTTACTACTGAAGTATACGATTACTGGAACGGTGAAGGCACATCCAACAAGTATCCTCGTTTTGCACGTATGAACGTAGGTGCCAACTGGCAGACTATTTCTGACATCTACATTGAAGATGCAAGCTACTTCCGTTTGCAGAACCTCACATTGGGTTATGACTTCAAGTATTTGTGGAAGAATTGTCCGTTCCCACAATTGCGTCTCTATGTGGCAGCACAGAACCTCTTCACTATTACAGGATACAAGGGTATGGATCCTGAAAACGGTAAGGCTATCGGTAGCGAATCATGGGTAACAGGTGTTGACGTTGGTAACTATCCACAACCACGTACATTCCTGGTAGGCGTGAATGTTAAATTCTAATTTAAATTTGAATAGACTATGAGAAAGATATATATATTAGCAGCTTCAGCCTTGATGACATTCGGTCTTGCTTCGTGCGACATCGACAATGTCGAAAACTTCGGCGAACTTTCTTCTGGAAACTTCCCAGCCTCAGATGTGGATGGTGAAGCTACTTTGGCTGGTGTTTACCAAAACCTCAACCAGACACATGGTACTCCTCAGCAATCATTCCTTTACTACGCATGTTTGGCCAGTGACGACCAATTGGGCGGTGGTGGAGACAATGACAAGTTGATGCAGGCTCATGACTTGATTTTGAACAACGGTGCCGACATGACTAACCAGTTCTATGTAGACCGCTATTCTGGTATCAACCGTGCCAACATGTTGATTTCGGCATTGCCGAACACTTCCATGTCGGAAGAAATCAAGGCACAGTATTTAGGTGAAGCACTTTTCCTCCGTGCATTCTACTATTATGAATTGTCATCCATGTACGGTAACGTGCCTTTGCGTACTGCAGCAGGAGGTGAAACCATGCAACAAGGCAACATCGAAGATATCTGGAAGCAGATTCTTCAGGACTTGCGTGATGCCATCGAAATGATGCCAGCAAAGAAGAGCACTTCAGCCGGCCACATAGACAAGTATGCAGCTGAAGCCATGTTGGGTAGAGCTTGGTTGTTCTATACAGGTTTCTTCTGCAACGGTTCTTCTATCGCAGACCTTACCAGCACTAACTACAGTCCGTTGACTAGCGTAGAATTGTTGGATGGTACTACATTGACCAAGCAAGATGTAATCGCTTACATCGACGACTGTGTAAATAACTCTGGTTATTCATTGGTTCCTGACTTCCGTAACCTTTGGGCTTACACCAACCGCTTGACAGTAGAAGATTACGACTACACCAAGGGACAAGGTTTGAAGTGGGTAGAAGACGACAGCGCTGACAATCCTGAATCATTGTTCGCTATCAAGTTCAATAAGTTCGCTTCTTGGAGCACTACTATCGGTTATGCAAACGGTATCGCTCTTCACTTCGGTGTACGTGGTGGTTCTACAGACGCTAAGTACTTCCCATTCGGTTATGGTTGGGGTGCAGGTCCTGTAGCTCCAAACTTGGTAAAGGATTGGGAAACTCAAGAGCCTAACGATATGCGTCGTGAAGCTACCATCAAAGACTGGTTGTCACATCCGGGCTTCCAACTCGGTGGCGGTGGCGACTTTGTACAGGAAACTGGTTATTACGGCAAGAAGTGGTCTCCTATCATGACTTACAACGAAAGTGGTGGTATCACTAGCTGCTTCGACTATTTGATGTACGAAGGCAACTGGGATACAGCTGGTGGTGACAACTTCCAGTTGAACAACATCCACGACTTAGTATTGATTCGCTTCGCCGATGTTCTTTTGATGCAGAGTGAATTGAAGGAAGATGTAGCTGGTATCAATAAGGTACGTGCCCGTGCCGGTTTGGATCCGATTGCAGCTTATTCATTGACAGCTCTCCAGAACGAACGTCGTTGGGAATTGGCTTGTGAAGGTGTCCGTTGGAACGACCTCCGCCGTTGGCACATTGCTGCAACAGCTTTGGCTAAGCAGGAAAACCAAGTGGTATATCACGCAGGTGCTGAAGAAACCAATGCTCCTCACAATGGAGGTTATGCTGCACGTTACAACGCTACAGCTGGTTTCCAAAAAATGCCTGACACACAGATTGCGATTGGTACAGTGGTTCAGAACGAAGGTTGGACCGGTTCTGACTCCGAATACCAAGCATGGTAAAATTGTTTGTTAACTTAAAATCGATTTAGGTATGAAAAAGATATTAATCCCTGCATGTGCAATCATTGGATTGTTCACCGCTTGCGACCCTGCGATAGACGATATCGTAACTCCGAGTACCGACGTGACTGCGGAACAATTGGCCAATGGATTCACATACGTGCAATATAGTGATGAAGAATGTACCACTCAGGCTGCTGACGGTAACTTCCTCAAGTTCGAAACTTCACCATCCAGAGTAGTGGAAATCTACCAATTGGACGACGAAGGCAACAAGAATGTTTTGAAGAGCGGTGTAGCTAGCGGCGTATTCAAGCTTGCTCCAAAACGTGGTGGTTCTCCATCTCAGACATTCTATGTAACTACCATCAATTGGGACGGCTCTTATTTGACATTCGATGTGACTGCCAACGTATTCGTTCCAACCGAATTGGCTCCTGAAATGCGCTTGCTCGCTAGTGACGCATACGGCAAGAAGGTTTGGAAGTGGGATACTTCATGGCGTGCTGACGGTGGTGCTTGGGGTAACAAAGCATATACAAATGGAGGACCAGCTGACGACTTCGTTAATAACGGAGGTGGTATATGGTGGGGCTGTCCACCTGCTGATTTGGTTGGTCAATTAGGTCACTCAGATACAGGTGTTGCCACAGGTGAAGAACATCCAGATGCTTATATGGAATTCTACGACGACGGTAACATTATCACTTATGATGCAGCTGGAAATCAAATCCGCAAAGGCAAGTATTCTGTAACAGGATATACAGGAGAACGCAATAGTGTTGCACAAGACGGTACAGAAAATTGGTCACTTGGTACTCTAACGACCACAGAAGGTACAATCCTTTTCCCGTTCCAAATTAATGGTGGAGGATATAAACCTACAGATTTTGAGATCCTACAGCTTGACGCAAATCATTTAAAATTGATTTATGCAAAAGCTGGTGCAGGAAGCTGGGATGAAGCTACCTGGTGGGCATTTAAGAGTGAATCAGATGCTGAAGCTTCATTGACTAACTTCAGCGCAAAGAGTTGGACATGGGATACAGAATTCCGTGCTGATGGTGCAGTTTGGGGTAATAAAGCATACACAAACGCAGCAAGCGGTTCTGACTTTGCAATCAATGGTGGCGGTGTATGGTGGGGTTGTCCTCCAGCAGACTTGACAGGTCAGTTGGGTCACTCTGATACCGGTGCTGCAACCGGCGAAGAAGATCCGAACGCTTACATGACATTCGATTGGAAAGCTGGTACGGTGACTTCTTACGATGCTGGTGGAAACGCTATCCGTAGCGGTAAGTTTGAAATTACAAATTGGGGTAATGGAGAACGAACTCAAAATGGACTTGATGGTACAACAGATTGGGCATTAGGTACACTCAACACCGATGCAGGTTCTATCCTCTTCCCATTCCAAATCAACGGTGGTGGAAACAAGCCAACAGCATTCGAAATCCTTCAGCTTGATGGTGATCACATGAAACTAGTTTATGGAACACCTGAAGCTGGTAGTTGGGGTGAAGCTACTTGGTGGGCATTCAAGAAGAAATAATCCTTTCTTCAAATAATAAATTTCGGGGCAGGCCATTAGGCTTGCCCCGAATAATATATACCTTCTCCCGAAAAGACGGGCACAAGCAACCACTTTCACGACCTACAGGCGATCGCTGAAAGATCATACATCTTGTCGCAATAAGACGTATCATCTTATCGCAGTAAGACCATACGTCTTTCAACGAAGACTCATAGCGGTTTAACTTCTCACCTATAAGGACGAATCCTCATCAAGGAAGTTCAGTCTAATTATCTGATAAACAACGAATCTGAAGTTTCTGAAGAACTTTTGTGATTTTTTGTTCAACTTTACATACAATCCACTTCCATATTCGAAGAATAAATTGTAACTTCGCTAGCTATATGAAAAACATTGACTTGAAATATTATTTGGCATCCAGTTTGTTCTGTGTCATAGTCTTCTTGTTCTGGCTATTGGGCTTTCCTCAAGCCATGAACTATCAAGAACAAAACCAATTGTTCTTATTCACGAACGACTACTTCTGGAACGACATGCGCATAGCCGGTGGATTAGCCGATTATATCAGCGAGTTCATTGTACAATTCTATTATGTGCCTTGGTTGGGAGCATTGTTGTTGGCTTTGATGTTCGTTATCCTTCAACAACTTACCTGGAAGCTGATGAAGCAACATAGTGACACCTATTTTCCACTAAGTTTCCTTCCTGCCTTATTTATGCTTTGGCACATGGGGGACATCAATACATTACTCTCTTTTCCCGTTGCAACAATCCTGACCATGTTTGCAGCATACTTAGCCCGAAGCATGCATCGAGGTTTCGACCTGCTGATAGTTCCCCTACTCTATTGGCTGGTTGGTCCAACGGTATGGATTTATGTATTGCTCCGTTGTATCGAAAAGGGGCTGAAAAGCTTCTGGGCAATGGCCTATTTAGTAGGCATCCAAGGGTTGGCATACTATGCCTTTTTGGAGCAATGGCCTCGGGATATGGTCATTACAGGATTGAATTACTATCGCATTCCGATGCAAACCCCGATGCTCCAAATCGTTACTCCACTATCAATCGTTGCCGTAGTAGCTATCAGCCGATGGATTAAGTCAAGAATGATACTGACCGTCATTTCACAAGCAACGGTCATCGCCACAGCTAGCATGGCCATTACTGATGGCTATGACAGTGAGATGTACGAACTTCTGAAACAGGACGAGCTGGTCAGAAAGGAACGTTGGACAGAAATCATCGAACGAGCAGAGAAAGAACAAGTACAAAATGCCTTCAGTTCCCAATGTGTAAATCTAGCATTGGCAATGACCGAACAACTGCCCGACCGGATGTTCCAGTTCTATCAAAGTGGAACAGATGCCTTATTGATGCCGATGGTACGCGATAACACGTCAAATCTACCTACCGCTGAAGCCTTCTTCCATTTGGGTATGATAAACGAATCGTTGCGCTACATGTTTGACATCCAACAGTCTATCCTTAACTTCAAGAAAAGTGGACGATACACCAAACGCATAGCCGAATGTTATTTGATTAATGGTAATTATGCCGTGGCATCCAAACACTTGACGGTATTGGGACAAAGTCTGTTCTATCGTTCCTGGGCCAAGGAAGCAGCTACTTACTTGAACCGGGATGACAAGATGAACACCCATCCCAAATGGGGAAAACTCCGCCAATTGCGATACAAGGAACAATTCCTCTATAATTACAACGAAAAGGACAAAATGCTGGGATTGCTCTTCACGAACAACCAACAGAACCGGATGGCCTTGTTCTATTTCATGGGACAAATGTTGTTGGACGGAAATGTACAAGGGTTTACCCAATACATGCAATGGGTACAACAATACGGTGGTTTTACCCAGATGCCAGCCGGTTATGCCGATGCCATGAAATGCATTCAGGCACAGGGAAATCTGCCGGGATCGGAGTATGCGAATTATGTACAACGAATGATGAAAGAACATGAGAAATAGTCTGTTTATAATATTAATATTCCTCCTAACTGCCTGCACCGAACAAGTCAAGCAAGCCGAATCCATCAACCGGTTGCCACATATCTATCCGGACTACATCGGTGTGACCATACCTGCCGGAATTGCCCCACTCAACTTCCAAGTATTGGAACCATCCATCGAGAAGGTAGATGTACATATTACCGGAAATCAAGGAGGTGAACTGCATGTACAAGACCAATGGGCCAACTTCGACATAAAGAATTGGCACGAACTGACAGAAGCCAACCGAGGAGGAAGCCTCAACATCAAGGTACGAGCCAAAGGGAAAGAAGGGAAATGGCAAGCATACAAGGACTTTAAGATATTCATCAGTCCCTATCCGTTGGACGATTTCGGTTTAACCTATCGCCGTATCCAACCGGGCTATGAAGTGGGCGGAAACATCGGCATCTACCAACGTGACATTCATACGTTCGAAGAAACCGCCTTGATGCAGGAATCGGCCGTACCGGGACGATGCTTCAACTGTCATACTCCGAACCGTACCAATCCGGAAACCTTTACCCTACAAGTGAGAGGCGAAGGAGGCGGAACTTTGGTACAAAAGGATAGTGTACAGACCTGGTACAACACCAAGACCGACCAAACGAAAGCTGCCGGCAGTTATGCTTCCTGGCATCCAGATGGAAGATATTGTGCCTATGCTGCCAATGCCGTCCATCAGAGTTTCTTTGTAGGTAAGGACCGGAACATTGAAGTATATCACTCCTTCAGCAACATCGTGGTACTGGATACCCAAACCGGAGAACTGATTGTATCCCCTCTGTTGAACACCGATGCGCTGGAAATCTTCCCGGCATTCTCTGCCGATGGAAAGACACTCTATTTCAGCACTTCGGAGAACTGCAACGTTCCAGCGGAATACGAAAAAGTGAAGTGTAGCCTATGCGCCATCTCCTTCGATGCAACTACCGGCACCTTTGGCCATCAGGTAGACACCTTGCTTCACGGACCAGCCACCGACAAGAGTTACATCCAGGCACGTCCCTCTTACGATGGCCGTTGGTTGATGTTCTGTAGAGCGGAACGTAGTAATTTCCCTGTCAGTCAGAAAGAATCTGATTTGTGGTTGATGGACTTACAAACCGGAAAGTTCCGTTGTTTGGATGAAGTGAACAGTCCTCAAACGGAAAGTTATCCTAACTGGAGCAGCAACAGCCATTGGTTCGTCTTCTCCAGCAAGAGTGAAGACGGTCTCCATAGCCGTGCATACCTGGCCAGTATCGACGAGGAAGGCAAGGTTACCAAACCTTTCCTGCTCCCCCAAGAAAATCCATTGAAGTATTATCGGAATATGTTCGATTCATTCAATTGTCCGGATTTCACGTCCAGCCAAGTGGAATTTGACATACGGACAGCACGGGAGAACCTATTTTCAAACGAAAGAGTACAAGTAAAGATTAAAGAATAAAACAATGAAAAAGATAATTGCAACAATAGCTTTGGCAGCAACTTTCATCGGTTGTACTTCTACGTCAAAAACGGAGGATGGTCTCTGCCACATCCAAGGCACGACCAACGAACGCTTTGAAGGCAAGAAGATATTCCTCCTTCCTGCCGAAGGACCTGCGACCATGGAAACGGTAGACTCCGTAGTCGTTACCAACGGGAAGTTTGCCTTCCAATCCGAACCGGGTGAAATGAAGATTATCCGTATTGATTACCGTTACCGTACGGGAGTAGAAGATTTGCTGGTGGTGATGGAACCGGGAAATCTGGAAGTCATCATCGATAGTATCAGCAGTGGTAAAGGTACTCCCCAAAACGACACGCTGCAAGCATGGAAGGAACGCACCATGCAGCATTATCGGAGCCTCGCCCCTTACCGCATCCAAGCCAGAGAAGCCGAAAAAGCAGGAGACCGGGCAACCGTCGAAGCCTTGAAACAAAAAATAGAGAGTCTGGAAAAAGCATACAAGAAGTATTCCCGCGACTTGACCGACCGCTTGAAGGAAGGTACCTTGTACGAGTTTCTGAATACTCGCTTCCCGTATAGCTATCCAAAGAAAATGCCCGATGGTACCATTACCACCGTCCATGTAGAGTACTAAAAATGATACACATGAAAAACATCCTTACCAACAAATACAGTGGCATTGCGCTGACTGCCCTTTTCGGTATCGTCGCCTTCCTTTTCTGGAGGGTCTTCTATCCGCATGCTTTGGTCTATCAGGAACAATACCAACTTTTCCAGTTCGATTCCTCGTACATCCTCGAACGAATCAGTCTACCGGGAGGAGTAGCTGCCGTCATCGCTGAATGCCTGACACAGTTCTACAATCACCCGACCATCGGAGCCATCATCCAATCGCTTCTGTTGGTAGGTATCCAACTCATGACTTGGCTGCTGATGAAGCGGAACGGACAACAAGGAATTCAATACATCAGCAGTTTCATTCCGGCATTGATATTGTGGTATGTATTGGGAGATGAAAGTGTGTTGACCATTTACTCCTGGTCGTTATTGCTCACGCTGACAGCCATGCTATTCCATCCTCAAAGCTCCAAAGCCAGCATGATATATACTTTAATCTTCATTCCAATCATATATTGGATCGTAGGTCCGTTGGTATTGCTTTATACCCTCTTTGTCACTATCCAGTCTGTCAAGAAGAAAGACTATTTGATAGGAATCGGTGTATTGCCTTATGCCGTGTCCTTCATCGTGCTCAGCAGTCAATGGTTCCCCTACCCGGTTCATCGTTTGTTTACCGGACTTTTCTATTACCGGTTTGTCGACATTTATCCTTATTGGCTCATGGCTGTACCTGTACTTTGCTTATTGGTGACAAGCTTCCGTATACATCCTGTGTTGTCCATAGCTCCGATGCTTCTCATACCATTCGGTTACGATGCCAAGAAATACGAACTGATGGAATACGATTATCTGATTCGTCGCCAACAATGGGACGCCATCATTGCCAAGGCGGAGAAGCAACAGCCCGACATGCCGATGAGTGTATGTGCCACCAACTTGGCCCTCGGCATGAAGAACCAGTTGGGCAACCGTGCATTCCGGTTCTATCAACATGGCACCGAAGGCTTGTTGCCGAAGTTTGAACGCGACTTTACATCGGCTTTGCTCACGGGAGAAGTATACTATCATCTGGGATTGGTCAACACCGCCCAACGTCATGCATTCGAAGCCATGGAAGCCATTCCGAACTACAACAAAAGCGGTAGAATCGTCAAGCGATTGGCAGAAACGAACCTAATCAACGGACAATACAAGGTAGCGGAGAAGTATCTTCGAATGTTGGAAAAAACAGTCTTCTATCGTACTTGGGCGAAGGACAAGCTCCAATTGATTGCTCATGAAGAACAGATAGACAAGCATCCACTGTACGGACGGATGCGCCAGTTCCGCCTGCAGGAAGATTTCCTGTTCAGCGACACCGAGTTGGACAAGATATTCGGACAATTGTTCATGCACAATCCGAAGAATCAACTGGCCATCCAGTATCTGCTGATTCATCCGCTCTTGAACAAAGACATCGATAGCTTCATGCGCTATCTGATTGCGGTACAGGAGAAAGTAAAATATAACCCGACCGTATGTCAGGAAGGTATCATCTTTGCCTATACCCAACGTCAACAAACGGTGCCGGAAGGATTTGTAAATCCAACCATCCAACAGAGTTTCAAACGGTTTGCACAAGTCTATTCGCAAGGAGGACAAAACTCACCGCAACTAGAAGCTTTCAAAGGTACTTTATGGTATTATTTAATGAAGGAATAAACTATGAACAAATGGATATTCATCTTCTTGGCAACGATGATGTGTGCTTGCCAACAAGAAGTCAAAAATGCAATCAAGGTAGATGAAATGCCTCCTATCTACCCCGATTATATCGGTGTTACCATCCCTGTCGGTATCGCTCCCCTGAACTTTGATTCGGAGGAAGAAGCAGATCGAATGGACGTGTTTGTCAAAGGAAGCCAACAAGGAGAATTGCATGTGCAAGGAAAGTATGCAGCCTTCGACGTGGAAGACTGGCACCAATTGCTCCAAGCCAACCAAGGAGGAAAGCTTACCTTCTCGGTATGCATCCAACAGAAAGGCCAATGGTACCGCTACCAAGATTTTGAGATGCAAGTTAGTTCCTATGCATTGGAAGATTACGGACTGACTTACCGAAGAATTGCTCCGGGATATGAGGTATACAGTCACATGGGACTCTACGAACGCGAACTGGCTACCTTTGAAGAAAGAGCCATCATCGAGAACACCCAAGTGCCGGGCATGTGTGTGAATTGCCATACGCCTAACCGTACTAACCCGGACGCATTTGTTTTCCATGTGCGTGGTTCTCATGGAACCACCTTAGTTCAACGAGATGGACAATTCGAAGTATTGAAAGCACAGAACGATAGCATCAAGGGGTCAATGGTATACCCGTATTGGCATCCTTCAGGAAAGTATTGTGCATTTTCCACCAACCAGACACGCCAAGGTTTCCACATGGTGAAGGACGAACGCATCGAAGTATTCGACCTTTCCTCGGATGTCTTTGTATACGATGTAGAAAAACGGGAACTGATACTCGACTCCTTGCTGATGACTCAAAGCCATTCAGAAAATGTACCCGTCTTCTCACCAGACGGAAAGACCATCTATTACATGACGGCTCTCCAACAATCCTATCCGTTGGATTACAAGAAGGAACAATACAACCTTTGTCGCATCGGTTTCGATGCGGAGAAAGGCAAGTTCGGTGAGAAAGTCGATACAGTCTTCAATGCCGTACAGATGAACAAGAGCTTGACATGGCCGCGTCCTTCCTACGACGGCAAGTACCTCATGTTCAACTTAATGGATTATGGCTATTTCTCCATTTGGCACAAGGAGAGTGACTTGTGGCTGATGAACCTTGAAACCGGAGCATCCTTCCCATTGGAAGCAGCCAACAGCGAAGATGCTGACAGCTACCACAATTGGAGCATCGGCTCTCATTGGTTTGTCTTCACCAGCCGCAGAGAGAACGGTCTTTATTCCCAACTCTATCTGTCGTGCATCGACGACGAAGGAAAACCGACCAAGCCGTTCCTTCTGCCACAGAAAGACCCGAAGAAATATTATGCCACCACGCTATACTCGTTCAATACACCTGACTTCACTTCCCGTCCGGTGGAATTCGATTCGCGTGCAGCATCGTCAGCTATCAGTAGCGACAAACGTATCCCAACCAGCATCAAACAATAGGTATGAGCAAGTGGAAGACATATAGCAAGTGGATAGTCATGGCACTGGGAGTCGTGGCGACTTTCCTCTTTTTCCAGCTTCACTATCCCTATCACTTGCTCCATCGGGAACAGGTTTCGCTATTCCTGTACAGCCAAGAATTCATCCTTGACAAGTTGATGCAACCGGGTGGAGTATCCATCTTGGGAGGGGAATTCCTGACACAGTTCTTCTACTTCATCGGAGGTGGAGCAACGGTAGTTACCCTCTTGCTTTTAGGGGTAGGCATCCTATGCTATCAGGCACTCCGTCGGTTCATGGGACATTGGATGGCACTCATCCTTTCCGTTGCTGTATGTCTTTGGGAAGGAGGCAGACTCTGTATCGTCAATTATCCATTGGCCTCTACCCTCTCGCTGATGGGACTCTTCATCATCATCCGACTGATTTCCTTCAAAGGGTCCAACCGTTTAGGCAAGAACCTAACCGCATTGGTCTGCATACTCCTGTTCATTCCTTTTCATCCTCTGCGAGGCGTGAAAGCTTGGGGAACCCCCAATTCCTATTTGGAACATCTGTTGGCTATGGACGTCAACGCCTCTTATGGGAAATGGGAAAAGGTAAGCCAACTGGCACAAGAGGATGCCAAAACAGGTATCGGAACCTTTTACTACAACTTATCCAATGCCATGAAAGGCCAATTGCCAGACGGACTGATGAACTATTACCAACCGTTCAGCAAAGGCTTGTTCCTGCCGGTTGACCCATCGGGTAACTATCTGTCGTTCATGGCATCCAATGAACTTTGGTTCCATTTAGGCGACATGACCATGGCAGAGCATAGCGCCATCCTCGGCATGATTTCTACTCAGGACCACCGCAGCGTCCGAATGATTAAACGCATGGCGGAAATCAACTTGATTAACGGGGATGAAGAAGCCGCCATGAAGTATCTCCGCATGTTACAGAAAACCTGGAAACACAAACAATGGGCCGACCAACGAATTCCAGGTCAACAATCACCAGCCGTACAGAAATGGTTGGAGCACAAACGCCAATACATTCCGAAGGCCGATACCCTCCGTGCATCAGCCGATGCGCGTCTGTCATTGCGCCATTTGTTGGAAAGCAACCCGGATAATCTGTTGGCTTACCACTATCTGCTATGCTACGAATTGCTGAACAAGGATATTCACTCCTTCGCGAAAGATTACGTACCTCAAAAGGGAATACCTAGCCGACTCTATCACGAAGCCATCCTGATTCATCTGATTCGTCAGAACGGCAATCTCACGGAAGAAGATTTCCAGACCTATCGGTTTACCCCCGAAGTGCTTCAGGACTTTCAGGAGTACACCCGCATGTATGAACAAAACCAAGGTAATGGAGCCGCCCTTCAATCCCGATTCGGGAAGACCTATTGGTTCTATTATCACTATGCAACGATGAAGAAATGAAAAGAAAGAACATAAATAATGCCTATTCATGGATGATTTTGATGGTCATCCTTCTCATCACCGCCTGCACGCCACAACCCGAAAACGTGACGGACACAGCCGAACTTGCCCCAATCTATCCCGACTATACGGACATCACTATCCCATCCAATATCGCTCCTTTGAACTTCCTGCTCCGCAATGAAGCAGAAGCCATTCAGGTTACCCTTCAGGGAGAAAAGGAAAATTGGACCATTCAGTCGGACGACGCTCACGTATGTTTCCCGTTGAAGAAATGGCACGAGTTTCTGAAAGCGAATCAAGGAGAAACAATAGCCGTCAGTCTCATTGCTTTGAAAGAAGGGAAATGGGTACGCTATCCTTCCTTCCAATGGACAATAAGCAAAGATAAGATAGACAGTTACCTCAGTTACCGACTGATAGAACCGGCCTACGAAGTTTGGAATGAAGTGGAAATACGGGAGCGGAACATCGAGAACTTCGATGAGAAAGTGCTTTCCACCCACGAAAACACCAACAATGCCTGCATGAATTGCCACATCTACGGTAACAACAGCGGTGACCTTTCCATGTTCCATCTAAGAGGTCCTAATGGAGGAAGCATCCTCAACCGGGACGGTCAGCTCCGTAAGCTTACTTTGAAGAATCAAGACATGATATCGGCGACTGTGTATGGCGATTTCCATCCATCCGGTCGTTTCGGGGTATTCTCTACTAACATCATCATTCCTGCGTTCCATGCCTTCGAGAACGAGCGATTCGAGGTATACGATACCGCCTCCGATTTGGTGATAACTGACTTTGACGAAAACCGGCTCATTAGCTCACCGTTGATAGCAGACAAGGGTACATTCGAGACCTTCCCGACCTTCTCACCGGATGGGAAATATGTCTATTTCTGTACGGCAGACACCGTAGCACTTCCGGAAGACATCGAACAGCTGAAGTATTCCTTGTGCCGCATTGCTTTCGATGCAGAAACCAAACAATGGGGCGAACAAGTGGATACTTTGTGGAATGCCAAGGAAATGAACGGTTCCGTCTGTCACCCGAAAATTTCTCCAGACGGTAAATACTTGCTATATACCGTGGCAGCTTACGGCACCTTCCCTATTTGGCATCGCGAAACCGAACTCCAGATGATGAACCTACAGACGGGAGCCATCGATTCGTTGAAGAACGTCAATTCCAACCGCTCGGAAACGTATCACAGTTGGTCTTCCAACAGCCGTTGGTTTGTCTTCGCCAGCAAGCGAGGAGACGGGCAATACGGAAAGCCTTACTTCTGTTATGTGGACGAGAACGGGCAGGCTCACAAACCGTTTGTCCTTCCGCAGAAACATCCCGACCATTACGACATGACGTTGAAATCGTTCAACATTCCTAACTTGTCGGCCTCACCCACTCCTTTCGATGCCAAGGACATCGGACGGATTTTTGAAAAGATACCGGCCGAAGTGTTCCAATAATACAAGGTTTGGACAAGATAGTATCAGCAGAGGAAAGTTAGAAAATGTATATTTGCAATAGTGAATATTGTAAACAACAAAAAAATATATGCGTATGAAAAAACTGTTCATTTCCTCTCTGCTAGCCATGGGGCTTTTGTCTTGCGGACAACCCAAACAGACCGAAGAAAAAGCACCGGTCAAGTCTCCGGAAGCGGAAGCCTTATTGAAAAACTTGAAGTCTCTTCCTGAAAAAGGATACATGTTCGGACACCACGACGATACCAACTACGGCATCTGTTGGGAATTCGAAGAAGGTCGTTCGGATGTTCAGAGCGTTTGCGGTGACTACCCTGCAGTCATCAGTTTCGATTTGGGACACATCGAATTGGGACACGATGTCACCCTCGACAAGGTTCCTTTCGACAAGGTTCGTCAAGAAACCATCAACCAGTACCAACGTGGCGGTATGGTATCGTTCAGTTGGCATTTGGACAACCCGTTGACCAACGGTGACTCTTGGGATGTAAGCGACAATACCGTGGTAGAATCCATCCTTCCAGGTGGAGCGAATCACGAAAAATTCATGACTTGGATGGACCGCTTGGCTACTTTCATGAACTCGCTCCAGACAGCCGACGGCAAGAAAATTCCTGTATTCTTCCGTCCATGGCATGAGCATACCGGTAGCTGGTTCTGGTGGGGACAGAAGCTTTGTACCACCGAACAATACAAGGCATTGTGGCGCATGACCTACGACTATCTGCAAGAAAAGGGAGCCAACCACTTGTTGTATGCATACTCTCCAGGTACTGAATTCAACGACAGCACTTCCTATTTGGAACGCTATCCAGGTGATGACATCATCGATTTGATTGGTTTCGACACTTACCAATCCCAAAGCAAGGATTTTTATTTACAGACATTGGCCAGCCGTCTGCCGATTTTGACCGAGATAGGCAAGGCACACAATAAGGTCATCGCCATTACCGAAACCGGTTACGAAGGTATTCCGGATGCAGAATGGTGGACCGGTACCTTGGCTCCGGCTATTCAGGACTTCCCGATAGCCTATGTCTTGGTATGGCGTAATGCCCGCGAAAGAGTGACTCACCACTATGCCCCTTATCCGGGTCATCCATCTGCCGATGACTTTGTGAAGTTCTACAACCAAGAGAAGACCTTGTTTGCCAAGGATGTGAAAGAAATTCTTTATCGTTAACTTCAAGAATCTATCTATGAATACGGAATTCAAAAAACGTGTGGAAAAGCTATTTGCTGAACACGAAACCCTCATAACCCGCCCTAACAAGCCGGTAGAAAATGGTAACGGTATCTTTACCCGTTATGAATATCCCATCTTGACCGCCGCCCATACACCTGTATTTTGGCGGTACGATCTGGATGAAACAACCAATCCATACCTCATGGAACGCATCGGCATGAATGCCGCTTTCAATTCCGGAGCCATGAAATGGAACGGCAAGTATTTGTTGGTAGTCCGTGTAGAAGGAGCCGACCGTAAGTCCTTCTTTGCCGTAGCCGAAAGCCCGAACGGTATCGACAACTTCCGTTTCTGGGACTACCCGATTACTATGCCGGAAGACGTGATTCCGGCTACCAACATCTACGATATGCGTCTCACCGCCCACGAAGACGGCTGGATTTATGGCATCTTCTGTGCCGAACGCCACGATGACAATGCCCCGGCAGGCGATTTATCATCCGCAACAGCCACAGCAGCCATAGCCCGTACTAAGGATTTTATCACCTGGGAACGCCTACCGGATTTGAAGACAAAGAGCCAACAACGCAACGTAGTGCTTCACCCAGAATTTGTAGAAGGAAAATATGCGCTCTATACCCGTCCACAAGATGGATTCATCAATGCTGGTAGTGGTGGTGGTATCGGTTGGGCGTTGGTAGACGACATGACTTGCGCCGAAGTCAAGGAAGAAAAGATTATCGACCTTCGCTATTACCACACCATCAAGGAAGTGAAGAACGGAGAAGGTCCACATCCTATCAAGACTTCAAAAGGTTGGTTACATTTAGCACATGGCGTACGCGGATGTGCCGCCGGTTTGCGTTATGTACTTTACATGTACATGACTTCGCTGGAAGACCCAACCAAAGTAATAGCAGCACCTGCCGGACACCTTATGGGTCCGATTGGTGAAGAACGAATTGGTGATGTTTCGAACGTTCTGTTCTCCAACGGATGGATTGCCGACGAAGATGGTAAGGTATTCATATATTACGCATCGAGCGATACCCGCATGCATGTAGCGACATCTACCATCGAACAATTGGTGGATTATTGTATGAATACTCCTGCAGACGGTTTCCGTTCAGGCACTTCTGTTGAGACATTGAAGAAACTTATTGAAAAGAACTTGAAACTGATGAACAAATAGTATGAAAAGAATCACTTTCATCGTCAGCCTTCTGATGTGTGTATCTTTGGCACAAGGACAAGCCGTCTTCCCCGATTTCAGCAAGATGCACTTCGGATGTGATGGAAACAGCATTACAGCAGGCAACCAATGGTCCAAGACTGTGGTAGATGTGCTGGGATTCGCTACCCATCACAATGTGGCTGTTGGCTCGTCTACTTGGGCTTGCTATGACGACACCCAAGAATACGGATCGGCTAACTTTGCCGGAATCTCAGGCGGATGGCAACCAACTACCGATGCTGCCGAAATGCAGAAACGCCACAACAACGTGGCAAAAGTACACATCCAAAAATTCATTGCCGAAGTAGACAACGGCAGTTATCCGACTCCCGACGTCTTCGTTTTCTCCATGGGTACGAATGACCGCATTTTGGGTAATGCCGAAGATGCATTGAGAGGCAAGTCATTGGAAGAAGTAGACTTAACCACCATGGCAGGCGGTGCCCGTTGGGCCATCCAGACCATCGCAGCCCGCTTCCCCGATTGCCGCATCTTTGTCTGCACACCCATCCAGACAGGCAATCCGGAACATAATGAAATGAACTTGAAAAAGATTGCTATCCTGAAGGAAATTTGTCAAGCACTCTCGGTGCAAATGATTGACTGCTATTCCAATGCCGGCATCAGCGAGAAGTTTGAAGTAAAGGACAGCAAGGGACGTTATCTTCGCGATGGTCTTCATCCCGATGAACGGGGACAGCAGTTAATGGGAAGATACATTGCAAAAGAAATCCGGAACAATTACTATTAAAGACAAAGAAGGAGTGAGTTTGACAACCCACTCCTTCTTTTTGATATTTGATGAAATATTTTAGAATGCGATATCCAAAGATACACCTACTACGTCGTTCTTACGAGTATAGTTGCAAACAGTACCGTTTGCATTAGTGAACTTGTGATCATCATAGAATGAGTGCATGTAACCAACATTCAACTTCATCTTTTCAGAGAACTTGTATGCACCACCCAAACAAATAGCAGTAGAGCTGATGTTGAAGTTAGTGTCGGCCATATCAGTATCGTCAAAACCGTATTGAGTACGTTGACCACCCAAGCTCAACAAGATCTTGTCATTTACATCCCATTCGATACCAAGGTTGGCTTCCCAAGTATTGTCACCCTTCTTGATAGGAGTACCCTTTGCATCCTTGTCCCAGTAGTAGTGGAAACCACCCATTACACGAACAGCATCAGTGAATTGGTATTGAGCACCCAAAGTCAAGATAGCCGGGATGTCTGAACGAACCTTAGCACCATCTGCATAAGCAGGCATCAAAGCAGTCACATTAGCGCTTGTATTTTCTGAATCATTTTCCAAGTTGATCTTTGTGCGGAATTCATACTTAGCAGCCAAGTTCAACTTACCCAAGTTCCAGTCCAAACCGATGATTGGAGTAATACCGAAACCACTCTGAGCACAATCAAGATTGAAGTCACTTCCCAACAAAGCAGCACCTTGTGCCAAAGCAGCAGACTGTGCAGCAAGTTCTTGATACTTTTCCTTGTAACCAGCTACATCCTTAACCGGTTCCAATTGTGCTAAACCTGCATCAACCATAGCCTTAACTCCAGACAAATAGCTTCCTGCAGCTACACCATTTGCTGTGATATTAGTGATTGCACCTTCGTAAGAGCAATTAGCCAAAACGCCACGTGCACCACCAAATACAGAGAAGTTATCTGTAAGACGATAAGTTGCACCTACTTGGAAACCATAGAAAAATTGCTTACCAGTCAAGTTCTGAGACAAACCATAAGAAGCAGCTTGTGCACCAACCAACTGACCACCTACCAATTCTTCAAACATTGGCAAACCTTCTGCGAATTCACATTCACCACCACCGCCGCCAACAGCGAACTGAGCCGATACCGACCACTTGTCGTTAATAACATATGCTGCCTGGAAAGAAGGGATTACCGGAGCCTTGGCTACACCTTCAAAATACTTTTCGATCTTACCACCATTCAATTGAAACAATTGATTGCCTACTTCCATCTGACGCTTCTGGAAAGCTGCTTGCCAGCTTACTGACAAATGGAAACCCTGTGGCAAGAAAGCAATACCTGCCGGGTTGCTGTATACACCATCGATTGCGATGACTGCATCGCGTGACGGATTACGAAGGAAAGCTGCATTCTGATTCGTATTGGTGAGAATACCACCTGCAAAAGTTGAATTTGAAACCATTAACGCCGTTGCGCCAATCAATAAAAATTTCTTCATTTCTTTTAATCATTTTGAATTTTCGGGTGCAAAGGTACGGTTATATTACACACAATCCAAATATTTGTGCATAAATTCGCATAAAACATTGAATTTTTCAATTGTTTCAATCGAAACATTCCCCTCATTAAGCTATAGAAGGGATTTTTATCATTTAGGAATCATAGATTATTTGTATCTTTGCAAAACAATTACACCTTATTTATATGTTATACACAAACAAAGATATTTGGAATGTCAGTTACCCCATCCTATTGGCTTTGTTGGCACAAAATGTCATCAATGTAACCGACACGGCTTTCTTGGGGCATGTAGGTGAAGTAGAACTGGGAGCATCGGCCATGGGCGGTCTGCTCTATATCTGTATATTCACCGTTGCATTCGGTTTCAGTACCGGTTCACAAATCATGATTGCCCGCCGAAACGGGGAAGGACGCTTCCGCGATGTAGGCCCCGTAATGATGCAAGGTTGTTTGTTCTTGTTAGCCATGGCAGCTATACTGTTCGGGCTGTGCCAATGGTCCATGCCTACCATTGTCCGAATGTTGATTTCATCCGACAACATTTATAATGCCACTTGCGAGTTCTTATATTGGCGAATGTTCGGATTCTTCTTCTCGTTCGTGAACGTGATGTTCCGCGCCTTGTATGTAGGAATTACCCGGACCAAGGTGCTGACCCTCAATGCCGTCATCATGGCTTTGGTCAATGTATTCCTGGACTATGCACTGATATTCGGCCACTTCGGTTTCCCGGAAATGGGATTGAAAGGTGCAGCCATCGCCTCAGTTGCCGCCGAAGCATCCTCATTCGTCTTCGGGATGGTGTATACTTGGATCTATGTAGATTTGAAGAAATATGGTCTGAACCGTTGGCCTCAATGGGACAGCGCTTTGCTAGGCCGTATTCTTAGTATTTCATGCTTTACCATGGTGCAATATTTCATCTCCATGGCTACCTGGTTCGTATTCTTCATGGCCGTGGAACGATTGGGTGAACGGGAACTGGCTATTGCCAACATCGTGCGTAGCATCTACATTGTATTACTCATCCCAGTACAAGCCCTCTCCACAGCAGCCAACACCCTCGTTAGCAACCTAATTGGAGCAGGAGGTATTGGAGGCGTCATGAAGCTGATGAAAAAGATTGCCAAGGTATCACTGGCTATCGTAGCAATATGTGTACTGCTGATGTCCCTTTTTCCGAAACTCTTCCTTTCGGTCTACACCAGCGAAGCAACACTCTTGACGGAATCTATCCCTTCCCTCTATGTCATTGGCGTAGCCATGTTGGTAGCCGCTGTAGCCAACATCTACTTCAATGGTATCTCCGGAACGGGTAATACACAAGCAGCCCTCTGGTTAGAGACCAGCACCTTGGTGGTGTATGGCGTTTATGTATTCTGCGTCGGCTGGTGGGCAAAAGCTCCGGTATCCATTTGCTTTACTACCGAGATACTATACTATGCTTTATTGCTCGTAGCCAGTCTTATTTACTTGAAAAAAGCAAATTGGCAGAATAAAAAGATATGATATACAGATGTTTTTTGTAATTTTGCGCCCTAAAACCATTTAGATTAAAATAATAACAGATAGATTATATGTTCGATAATTTAAGTGAAAGACTGGAACGGTCTTTTAAAATCTTGAAAGGTGAAGGTAAAATCACCGAAATCAACGTAGCGGAAACTTTGAAGGATGTTCGTAAGGCATTGTTGGATGCCGACGTAAACTACAAAGTAGCCAAGAACTTCACAGATACAGTTAAGGAAAAGGCTTTGGGTCAAAACGTATTGACTGCCGTAAAGCCAAGCCAGTTGATGGTGAAGATTGTACACGACGAATTGACCAAGTTGATGGGTGGCGAAACAGCCGAATTGAAACTGGAAGGTCGTCCTGCTATTATCTTGATGTCAGGTTTGCAAGGTTCGGGTAAGACCACATTCTCTGGTAAGTTGGCCCGCATGCTCAAGAGCAAGAAGAACCGCAAGCCGTTGTTGGTTGCCTGTGACGTGTATCGTCCGGCAGCGATTGAACAGTT
The DNA here is from genome assembly GCA_015060705.1 of Bacteroides sp. Taxonomy (GTDB): domain Bacteria; phylum Bacteroidota; class Bacteroidia; order Bacteroidales; family Bacteroidaceae; genus Phocaeicola. The sequence continues at coordinate 47,340 of SUXY01000016.1, forward strand.
GAGAGTACTCGGTGAGCAAATCAATGTACCAGTATATTGCGAATTGGAAAGCAAGGATCCGGTACAAATTGCCTTGAACGCCATCCACGAAGCAAAAGCCAAAGGATATGACTTGGTGATTGTCGATACAGCCGGTCGTCTGGCTATCGATGAACAGATGATGAACGAAATCGAAGCCATCAAGAAGGCCATCAACCCAGACGAAACTTTATTTGTAGTAGACTCCATGACCGGTCAAGATGCTGTCAACACCGCTCGTGAGTTTAACGAACGTCTCGACTTCAATGGCGTGGTATTGACTAAGCTCGACGGTGATACCCGTGGTGGTGCCGCGCTTTCTATCCGTACCGTAGTCAACAAGCCAATCAAGTTTGTGGGTACCGGTGAAAAGCTCGATGCTATCGACCAGTTCCACCCATCACGTATGGCCGACCGTATCTTGGGTATGGGTGACATTGTTTCTTTGGTAGAACGCGCACAGGAACAATACGATGAAGAAGAAGCCAAGCGCTTGCAAAAGAAGATCCAGAAGAACCAGTTCGACTTCAACGATTTCATGGCTCAAATCCAACAAATCAAGAAGATGGGTAACTTGAAGGAACTCGCTTCCATGATTCCGGGTGTAGGCAAGGCTATCAAGGACATTGACATCGACGATAATGCCTTCAAGAGCATCGAAGCCATCATCAACTCCATGACTCCGAAGGAACGTACTAACCCTGAAATTTTGAACGGAAGCCGTCGTACTCGTATTGCTAAGGGTAGCGGCACCAACATTCAGGAAGTAAATCGCTTGTTGAAGCAGTTCGAACAAACTAGAAAAATGATG
>SUXY01000017.1 GCA_015060705.1 Bacteroides sp.
CGTGCCCGCAATGCAGCAGCCGTAGAAACAGGCGACTGGATTGTATTGAACGAAGGCGAAACCAACTTCGTGGGCTATGACTATACAGAATATGAAACCTCTATCCTCCGCTACCGTCAGGTAAAGCAGAAGAACCAGACACTCTACCAAATCGTGTTGAGCGACACTCCGTTCTATGCCGAAAGCGGTGGTCAGGTAGGTGATACCGGTGTGATCTGCAGTGAATTCGAAACCATCGAAATCATCGATACCAAGAAGGAAAACAACCTTCCTATCCACATTGCCAAGAAGTTGCCGGAACATCCGGAAGCTCCGATGATGGCTTGTGTAGACACCGAAAAGCGTGCCGCTTGTGCAGCCAACCACTCTTGTACTCACTTGTTGGACGAAGCACTCCGCGAAGTACTCGGTACCCACGTTGAACAAAAGGGTTCGTTGGTATCCCCGGAATCGTTGCGTTTCGACTTCTCTCACTTCCAGAAAGTGACCGATGAAGAAATCCGTCAAGTAGAACACTTGGTGAATGCCAAGATTCGTGCCAACGTGCCTTTGCAGGAATACCGCAACTTGCCGATTGAAAAGGCGAAGGAACTCGGTGCAATTGCATTGTTCGGCGAAAAGTATGGCGACGAAGTACGCGTTATCCAGTTCGGCAACTCCATCGAATTCTGTGGCGGTACTCACGTACAGGCTACCGGTAAGATTGGTATGGTACGCATCATCAGCGAAAGCTCGGTAGCAGCCGGTGTCCGTCGTATCGAAGCCATCACAGGCGAAAAGGTAGAACAGATGATTGACAAGTTCCAAGATACTATGGCCGACTTGAAGGCATTGTTCAACAATGTGCCTGACCTCCGCAGCGCTATCCGCAAGTCTATCGAAGAAAACGCAGGCTTGAAGAAGCAAGTGGAAGAATTCATGAAGGAAAAGGCCGCATCGTTGAAGAACGAATTGATGGCCAACGCCAAGGAAATCAATGGCGTGAAGGTAATCAAGACCGTTGCTCCTATCACAGCAGACGTAGCCAAGGACATCGCTTTCCAATTGAAGGGCGAAGTAGCTGGCAGTTTGTTGGCAGCTATCGGTAGCGTAGACAGCGGCAAGCCAATGTTGACCGTGATGTTGAGCGAAGACCTCGTGAAGGGCGGCTTGAAGGCCGGTATGTTGGTGAAGGAAGCTGCCAAATTGATTCAAGGCGGTGGTGGTGGTGCTCCTCATTTCGCAACTGCCGGCGGTAAGAATCCAGACGGTTTGCTTTCTGCTGTTGATAAGGTGATTGAATTGGCTGGATTGTAATCCTCAATAATAAATAAATGTCATTCAGAGCGAAGCGAAGAATCTCGGTAGCAAAGTTGGTGTTACCGAGATTCTTCGTCACTACTTCCTCTGAATGACATTTTTGTTTTCTTTTTTTCACTCCATCTGTTCCTTCGGCCAATTGACCAAATAAAGCGTTTCTGTAGCACGGGTAAAAGCGGTATAGAGCCAACGGAAATAATCAGGCGAAAGCATGTCCTCTGTCATGTAGCCTTGGTCGAGGAAAACACGCTTCCATTGTCCACCTTGCGCCTTGTGGCAAGTTACGGCGTAGGCATACTTCACTTGTAACGCATTGTAATAAGGGTCGGACTTCATCTTCTTCATGCGTTCGCGTTTGATAGTAATGTCGGCATAATCCTCCAGCACCGAATAGAACAACTTGTCGTTCATCTCCTTCGGCAAGGCTGGTGTATCGGTATGGAGTGTATCCAATAGCAACTTCACTTCCAACTCCATGTCATCATAGTCCGGAAAGCGGAGCACTACATCGGCAAAACGGAAACCATACATCTCCCGCTCACGACGTACCCGACGTACCTCAGCAATATCACCATTGGCAATGAAGTCGATTTCCTTACATCCTTCCGTCCAATAATAATTGTTTTTCGCCACCATCAGCAAATCCCCCGTTTCCAATTCTTCTTCCCTAAATAGAATCGTATTGCGGATACCTTTATTATATATATTGGCACGCTTGTTGGAACGGCACACTACAATAGTTTCGTCCAGTCCCACATGGTCGTAGCTATCCGTTATCGCCTCAATCAGTTCATTGCCCGGAATCACCTTAATATCCGGGAAATCTTCTACCCGAATGGGAGGAAGGGTGAAGAAATCCTCCTCGGCAATGTATCGGCGAAGTTCCGTTGCATTCCAAAGGATACCCGAATCCGATAATTGACGGACCACCTCCGTCAGCATCCCTTCGTATACCTTCAAGCCATATCCCTTCAAGGCATTGGCAGAAAGGGCCGGGCTTTCCTCCTCACCCACCGGAGGAAGCTGAGCCGTATCACCAATAAGCATTAACCGACATCCTTGCCCCGAATAGACATACTGAACCAAATCATCCAACAAGCGTCCTGTCCCAAACATGGAACCCGACAAACCATCATTGGCAATCATCGAAGCCTCATCAACAATAAATAAGGTATGCTGATGCAAATTGTCGTTGATGGAAAAATTATCCAGTTCGTTGGAAAAGCTCCGTTGCCGATAAATCTTCTTATGGATGGTAAAAGCCGGATGCCCGGCATAATGTGCAAAAACCTTGGCAGCCCTTCCCGTCGGTGCCAGCAAAACACACTTCTGTTCCAACTGATCGAGCGTCTTCACCAAAGCCCCGATTAAGGAGGTTTTTCCGGTGCCTGCATAGCCCTTCAAAAGGAACAAAGAGTCCATTTCCCGGCAAAAAAGGAAGTCAGCTAAAATTTTAACCACTTTTTCTTGCTCGAAAGTTGGTTTATATGGAAAATTTGTCTTAATTTGCTGCCCTAAATAAGTATTAATCATAATTTAATGATAAAAAGTTCGAAGAACTGTATGTTATTAAATTTATTATTTTTAATTTTGCGTTGCGAATATAAACTAAAAAATACACATATTTATCATGAAAACAGTTATTAATATCGTTTTGGCCGTTTGTGCTGCAGCTTTAGTGTATGTATGTTACGGAAGTATCATGGGTCCGATCAACTTTGACAACACTAGAGACGCGAGAGAAAAAGAAGTTATTGCACGTTTGATCGACATCCGCAAAGCTCAGGTAGAATATCGTAACACTCACCAAGGTGTATACACTGCTAGCTTTGACACGTTGATTGACTTTGTTAAGACAGCTAAGCTTCCGTTCGTAAAGAAGGAAGGTGCTTTGACCGACGAACAGTTGGAAAAGGGTATGACAGAAAAGAAAGCTATGGCTCTTATCAACAAGGCTAAGAAAACCGGTAACTGGAAGGAAGTAGAAAAGGAAGGTTTGATGAACTTTAAGCGTGATACTATGTGGGTATCTGTATTGGACACTATCTTCCCGAAGGGCTTCAATGCTGACTCTTTGAGATATGTACCATTCGGTAATGGTAAGGAATTCGAATTGGCTAGCCGTAAGGATACTACTAAGTCTGGTGCTCCTTTGAACTTGTTCCAAGCTCAGACTCCGTATGAAACTTACATTGGCGACTTGGACAAGCAGTTGTTGATCAACTTGAAGGACGTTCAAGCTAAGTTGGGTAAGTATTGTGGTTTGCGTGTAGGTGACATCGAACAACCGAACAACAACGCAGGTAACTGGGAATAAGAATGACAAACATCGATTTCTCCAAATCGGAACAATACACATTATCCATCCGCCTGAGTGCGGATGGATTTTCTTTTTCTATCCATCGCTCATCATCGAACGATGATTTCTTTTTTGCAGAATATCCTGTCAATGTTTCGTGTTCCATGACAGCCAATCTAAAAAAAATGATTCAAGCTACTCCAGAACTGAAACATACTTATGGACAAGTCAACATACTCATCGACACCCAACGTTTCACAACCGTTCCTTTTGATTTATTCGAGGATGAACAAACCGAAACTTTGTTCTACCATAACTTTCCACAAAGAGACAATGAAACAGTCTTGTGCAACATTTTGGGAAAAAGTAATGTAGCCTTGCTCTTCGGGATGGACAAGCATACCCATCAGTTGTTGGGAGAACAATTTCCCAATGCCCGCATCTTTGCCTGTGTCTGTCCGCTTATGGAACATTTTACACAAAAGAGTAGAGACAACAACTTCCGTAAGCTTTACGCTTACTTCCAGCCGAACCAAATGACTATCTTTGCATTTGACAAGGACAAATTATTATTGGTAAACACCTTCAATTGCAAACAAACATCCGACAGAGTCTATTATATGCTGTATGTATGGCAACAATTGGGCTTCAGTCAAGAAAAAGACCAGCTTTACCTGACAGGAAAGATGGACAATCAGGAAGAGTTGTTGACGGAACTCAACAAGTTTCTCCGACAAGTAACTCCCCTACCGACTTTGAATAATCTACCATTTGATATACAAACTTTAATGACATGCGAGTAATTAGCGGTATTTACAAACGACGTAGATTTGACGTTCCTCATACATTCAAGGCACGTCCTACCACTGATTTTGCCAAAGAAAACCTATTCAACGTTCTTTGCAACAATTACATCGATTTTGAAGACGGAGTAACTGCTCTTGATCTTTTCGCTGGAACAGGAAGCATCAGCATCGAATTGGTATCAAGAGGTTGCGACCGAGTAATCTCCATCGAAAAAGACCCACAACATCTGGCGTTTATCTCCCAAATCATGCGTGAGGTAAAGACAGACAAATGTTTCCCGATGCGTGCAGATGTCTTCAAGTACATTGACAAATGTCACGAGCAATTCGATTTCATCTTTGCTGATCCTCCCTATGCGTTGAAGGATCTGGAAACAATTCCTACACGAATCTTCGAAAAAGGATTACTGAAAGAAGATGGGCTGTTCGTATTGGAACACGGAAAAGACAATCATTTTGAAGAAGATCCACACTTCATCGAACGACGTGTCTATGGAAGTGTAAACTTCTCCTTCTTTAAAGCAAAGGTGCCAACAGACGAATAATGGACTCCTTTACCTTTTGAGACCAAGGACGCACCCGCCAAGCTTTCTGCTGAATCAATCTCGCGTCCTTTTGGTCGGAAAGGAAAACGTCTTTCAACATCAATACCGATATACGATCGTACATAAAGGCGTTTACTTCAAAATTATGCTCGAAACTACGGAAATCCATATTCGTAGAACCGACTGTAGCCAAGGTATCATCACTTACAACCAACTTGGAATGAAGGAACCCTTTTTGATAGCTATATATTTTCACCCCCGCCTCCATCAGTTCTGCTAAATAGGACTTAGTCCCCCAATGCACCAACCGGGAATCCGAACGTTCCGGAATCATAATACGCACATCCACACCTGCCAAAGCCGCAGTTTTCAGAGCCACCAAAATGGATTCCGTCGGTAACAAATATGGAGTCTGGATATAAATATACTTACGAGCGGAAGCTATCACAAGCAACAATCCTTGCATAATGTCTTTCCATTTTCCCACAGGATCTGAAGTCACAATCTGAATCAGAGAACGTCCTTTATCTTCCATTTTAGGGAAATAACGAGAAGAAGTAATCAAGGAATGATCCGTAGCATACCAGTCAACTAAAAACGATGTCTGCAAGCCATAGACAGCTTTTCCTTCAATTCTAATCATGACATCTTTCCACACTCCCCAACTGACACCTTTCAAATAGCGTTCGGCAATGTTCATCCCACCAATAAAACCGATTTCACCATCGATAATAACCACCTTCCGATGATTCCGATAATTCACCTTACTGGTAAAACGAGGGAAGCGAACTTTCAGAAATGAACGGGTTTCGATTCCAACCTCACGCATCTCATCATAAAATGCATGTGGGACTTTCCAACAACCCACATCGTCATACAGCACGCGAATCTCGATTCCTTCACGAGCTTTATCCATCAAAGCATCACGTACCAAACGACCTACCGCATCGTCTTCAAAAATATAAAACTGAATATGAATGTGATGCTTGGCACGATCGATTGCTTTCAGTAAAGACTGAATCATGGTATAGCCATCCGAACAAATATCCATACCATTTCCCTCGAAAGGCAATGCATTATTAATACGTTGGAAAAAACGAACGACGGAATGGGATTCTAGTTTCGATATGGGAAAAGACTCTTGTTCCTGAAACTCCATCATCGGATACTTGGAGAGACGTTCAAACCCTTTCTTACTAATCAACTTTTCCTTGCGGGTATCTTGACCAAAAAAGAAATATAAAATCAATCCTACAACCGGAAGAAAGATCAACACCAATACCCAAACCAGCGTCTTAAAAGGATTCCGATTATCCAAAATGACGACCATAACAGTGGCTACAACGGTCAGGAAAAACAACAAGCTGACCGCTGTAGAAAAAACGCTATCAAAGAGTCCTCCTATCATCATAATCGTAACTTTGAAACAAACATATAAAAAAAATCCCAACCTATAACAATATAGGTTGGGAAAAAGATTATTTAAGTAAGTATTAGATTAGAATCGACGGTGTCCCATTCCAGGACCTCTACCCATACCACGACCCATAGGGCCGCCCATTCCTGGACCGCCCATACCACGTCTGTTCTTCATCATTTCTCGTGCCTCCTTGCTTCCAAAGATATTGAAGCGATAGATGAGACGTACCATACCATAACTGTTCACACCATTGTAAGTGTATACAGTTGTACCTGTTGAACTTTGTGAACGAGTAATGTTACTCTGTTCTTTCAAGATATCATTCCATTCGAAGCTCAACGTCAAGGCTCCCTTCAAGAAGCTTTGGGCAATCTGAGCATTCCAAATCAATTCATTACGATTCATGCTCGGGTCTGAATATCCACGACGAGCCTGATTGGTCATATTGGTCGAAATGGTCATGTTCCAAGGAGTGTAGAACTGCAAATTACCACCATAAGAGAAGTTATAAGGTTCCTGGTCATTATCCGGATTCAATTTATCTCTTTCGAATGTATAATTCAAACTACCGTTCAAGCCTACTTCCAACCAATCGTTACGATAGGTAGCATTCACACGTTCACCTAACGACAAGCTAGTTCTAGTATTCTTTTGAGCATCCTTCATTTCACCTGTCGTCAAATAACCTACGTAATTATTGAAACCGGCATTGGTAAAACTACCAACGGTAAACTTCTTGTTGTTCTTGAATGCTGTATTGATACCAAACATACCCCAAACATTCCAATTACCATTGATATTTTCCGGCATGGTTGTCCATCCACCGGTTGACGGATTATACTTACGGATGTTGCTGATTGCATTCTGAGTGAACGAACCATTCAACGCCGAGAAGATACCACGCTGAGCATCCATATTGAAGGTATTGAAATGCAATCCCATATTATGCGAGAACGAAGGTTTCAACCCCGGATTACCAGTAACGATATTCAACGGATTGGAATTATCGGTAATAGGCAACAAGTTTTCCATGCTTGGGTCACTGCTACGTCCACGATAAGTAAAGCGCAATTGGGTCTGCTTCTGCGGTTGATAGCGGAAATCCACTTCCGGAGAGAAGTTGAACACATTTCGAGTCGTATCTACCGCATACTCACCTTTCTTATACGAAAGCTTGGTATTCTGAGGACGGAAAGCCATACCTGCCGACAAGCGCCATGTTTCACGATTCACTCTAAACATTACACGGGCATCGTGATTATACTTCTTGTATTCAGCATACTTACTTTGTTCCGGGTCCAACCATTCCGATTGATGTTGCGAGAACTGATTAGGCAATCCGTCTGAAAGTACCCAACCGAAAGGCATGTTGTAAGTAGAATTGTCACTTTCACTATAACCATATTGGAACTTATAGCTGAATTGCAAATACACTCTATCTGCCAACGGCTCGCTATAGCTCACTTCTGCACCAATATTATAATTGTTGGTCGGAGTGTGAATGTAACGACGGATGGTATCTTCTTCCGTAACAATGCCATCGGCATAATAACGGGTTATATTATCAGAAAAACGTTCACTTTCATTGTCTCCATAGCTTCCAATAGCACGGAATGTAACATTTCGTCCTCTATTGTTCAACTTACGGGTAACTTGCATGTTGAGATTGGCTGAAAGAGAATTGCTTTCAGACAGAGAGGCACTCTTGGACTTATTGACACGGGCAGCATCCAAGTCTTCATTATCTTCACTATCGAATTCCAAATATTGATATGGATTGGCAACAATAGCAAACGGGTCAGCACTGTAAGTAGCAGACAATGAATTTGAACAGTTTTCAGTATCACCCCATGACATGCTTCCACGCATAAAGAAAGTAGTCATCGAGTCCGGACGCCATTCCATACGAAGATGTCCAAAGAAATTCTGATTCTTATTGCGACTTGCATTATTCGAATTTACAAAAGAATTACTCGCACTTTCCAACAATGTATTATCTATCTGGCCCAAGCTCTGCACATCATTGTCTCTATAATTATAACGGGCACTTACACCGAATTCAAACTTCTTTGTCTCCATTGCATAGTTCAAGCCCAATTCCTTACTAGCGGTCAAGCCATTGTTTCTTCTCCATTGTGGACCACCTCCACCTCCGAAACGTCTATCACCTACATTGTTGGCTCTACCTATAAACGAAAGTTGACTACTCTTGTCTCCATGACTGGCAAAACGATTAACATTGGCACTAGCAGAATAGCGTTTTTCTGTTCCAATACCACCATCGATATTTCCGACCCAACCTTGATTCATTCCTTTCTTCACTTTCAAGTCGAGCACAGTTTCTTCTTCACCATCGTCAATACCGGTAATACGGGCATTGTCCGATTGTCTATCGTAAGCATTGATTTTATCAACCATATTGACCGGCAAGTTCTGCAAACCAGTCTTCACATCACCGCCAAAGAATTCCTTACCATCAACAAGAAGCTTCTTCACTTCCTTACCATTGATTTTCACATTACCATCATCATCAACTTCAGCACCCGGAATCTTCTTGACCAATTCTTCCAACATGGCACCTTCTGATGTACGATAAGCTGAAGCATTATATCCCAATGTATCACCCGAAACCGTTACCTGTGGAGCTTCTGCCACCACGACAGCTTCTTTCAACATAATGGCATCCGATGCCAATGTAATCTTACCCGCATTGACTGTCGGCTTGGAAGCTGTCAATTGATATTCCTTCATGTAATTGAGGTAACCCACGTATGATACCTTCAACACATACTTTCCCGGACGAACCGACAAACTGAAGCGACCATTATTGTTAGTCACATTACCCACAGCCATAGTGCTATCTGGCAATGAAAGCAATTGGACGGTAGCCTGCACAATAGGAGAATCATCTTCCTTATCTAATACGGTACCACTTAGAGTAACACGGCCTCTTCCCTGTTGGCTCCGGTTTTGAGCGATTAAAAGTGTTGTACTAATACCTATCAACAACACAAAAAATACAATTCTTTTCATTCTAGTTATAGTATCAAATATCTTAATTATATTCTTTAGGATTTGCTTTTGTTGGACACTTCCGATGTGCAAAGGTTTAAAAAAAGAAGTACATTTTTTGCTAACAATCGACATTTACCCCAAAATAGCCGACAAAATTAATCATTTATTTGGACACGAAAGGCAACATTCATGTAATTTTTCCTAATTTTGCATTCAAACAAAAACGATTATGAGCAAACAAAAAGTCATTATATGCCATGACCTGAGCGAGAATCTACGTTCAGCCATTCTAAGCTGTCCTCACGACAAGCTATTTGTCCTAGTAGACGAACACACCCGGCAACTTTGCCTTCCACTCATTTCCAACATGGAATGTATACAACAAGCTTACATCATTACCATTGGAGCAGAAGATATACATAAGAATTTGGAAACATTGGCATACGTCTGGAAGGAATTGGGCGACCACGGAGCTACCCGTCATTCCTTGATGATCAATTTGGGAGGTGGAATGGTGACCGATTTGGGTGGATTTGCCGCTTCTACCTTCAAGCGAGGTATCCAATATATTAACATACCGACTACTCTTTTAGCCATGGTCGATGCTTCAGTAGGTGGTAAGACTGGCATCAACTTCAATGGATTGAAAAACGAAATCGGGGTATTCTCGCCAGCCAAATATGTATTGCTTGATACAGAATTCCTCAAGACTTTAGATACCCGTAACCTGCTTTCCGGTTACGCCGAAATGTTGAAGCATGGCATCATCAGTACAGAATCCCATTGGGCAGAACTCTTGAAGTTCGACATCAACCATATCGATTATGAAGAATTGAAACGTTTGGTAGCACAATCGGTTCAAATCAAGGAAGACATCGTTGAACAAGATCCGTTCGAGAAAGGCATCCGCAAGGCCTTGAATGTAGGACATACAATCGGACATGCATTTGAAAGCCTCGCGTTGGAACTCAATCAGCACGTTCTTCATGGCTATGCCGTAGCATGGGGCATCGTATGCGAGCTATACTACTCATTCCTGAAAGTAGGCTTCCCCAAAGACAAACTCCGACAAACGGTTCAATTCATCAAAGAAAACTATGGGGTGTTCACCATCGATTGCAAACAATACGATCGTCTGTACGAATTCATGACTCACGACAAGAAGAATAGCGCCGGTATCATCAACTTTACCCTTATGGGAGAAATCGGAGATATCCGTATCAATCAATCAGCATCCAAGGAAGAAATCCTAGACATCTTGGACTTCTATCGAGAGACTATGGGGTGCTAATAAAAGGAATGATTTTATTTGCAATTTCAAAAATAAGGTGTACTTTTGCACTCGCTAAGTTCGGGATGTAGCTCAGTCCGGTTAGAGTACACGTCTGGGGGGCGCGAGGTCGCTGGTTCGAATCCAGTCATCCCGACACCAAGAAAAGCATTGATATTCATCAGATTATCAATGCTTTTTCTTTGTCAAGAAACTTCTAAGTTTTTCTATCAATCTTTCAAATAGTAAACGACATTAGTCACCACACGTACATTTTTAATATAGGGTGTGTTACTATCCCGATCGGAAACCGAGAATTGACCTTGTGAAGCATTCTTTATCTTGCCCAACTTGCTATTGGAATCCTTGGCGAACTTTTCAGCTGCTTGACGAGCATTGATGGTGGCTTCCTCAATCATAGCCGGTTTGATTTCATTCAGTCCGGTGAATGAATAAGTAGTGGGATACGACCAATTCTCTCCCATTCCAACCGGTATACCCTTTTCGTAAAGTTTGGCTTGCTCCGTCTGAAGCTTCACGATCAGCTCCACTTGGTTGCTACAAACCGTTACTCCTGCCGTAACAATGTAACGATACTCCTTTCTCTCGCCATACAAGTTGGTTTGGGTATCGAGGATAGAAGGGGCATTGGTGGTAATTTCATCATCAGACACTCCCGCATCCTTCAAGAATTTGACTATCACATTATTCATATCTTTCACCCTATTATAGAGTTCTCCCAACTCATTTCCTGCTTGTTTATAAACGATTGGCCAAATCACCTTATCCGCCATGACCTCTTTTTCACAAAGCCCTTTAACAGTTACACACCGGTCGTATGACTTCAAATTATCAATCATCAGAACCAGTGATCCTCCTAAAATCAACATACCCAAGATAAAAGCCAAGCCCAAATAAATACCATTTGATTTCTTTGTTTCCATATTGTTTTCATTTTAGTGATGTGATACAAATATAAATGGTTTTATCCACTTTTCCAAACGAAAACGCCCCACAAGGAACATGCCTTGCAGGGACGTTTGTCAATATACTAGAGAATCATTTCGCTTCATCAATGGTGCAAATACCTACACGGTTCCAAGCCGGTTCGGAGAAAATATCGCCAATACCATGACCGATAGTATTGATACGGGAAGCAGCAATGCCGTACTTATCCACCAAAACACTCTTCACTGCATCGGCGCGACGTTGTGACAATTTGAGGTTGTATTCTTCGGTGCCTTCCGGTGATGCATAGCCATTGATAGTCACATTCACACTCGGATTGTTCTTCAAGTAAGTGGCTACATGCTCGATAGAAGGCATTTGCGAAGTTTCCACATTCGATTGGTTGAATCGGAAAGCAACGACTGATTCTACAATGTTCAATGTATCACCATTGGCAGCAGCCTGTTGGGCACGACATTCGTTTAACTGATTCTGTACCATCAAGAGTTCATCTGCCAAACCCACCAATTCCACATCTTTGGCAGCAACGATCTCACGAAGGCCATTGATTTCTTCGTTCATGGCTGCAACTGCCATTGGGTCAACGGCATTCACCATGGCAAAATGTCGGTTGCCGTCTGCGTCGGCAAAATGATAAGTAAGGCCGAACAAGATTTCTACATTGGAATGTTTCTTATTGAAACCCAACTTACGAGTCGGGAAATCACCCGTCAAGTTAAAGACCATCGCCGGTTTGATACCAAATGTCCATGCTGCATCGTTGCCAAAGTTGAAATTGAAATTCAAACCTACACGAGCCGACAAGTCATTGGTATCACCGTCTCCTGTCGAATAATGGTGCAACCAACCCAAACCGGTCACGGTTTCGATTTCAAAAGCATTCGGCATACCATCGTAAGCGCCAAAAAGGTTCATCAAATTCATGCGACCAATCAAACTCACATCCGTTGCATCGATAATGGTACTGCTATTAGTCGTGTTCACATATCCCATACCTTGAATGTCTGTACCCAAAATAGGTGTCCATTGTTTGCCGATAGTAAGACCGAATGCCGGACGGGCACTCTTGAAGAAAGCAGCGCCACTCGTTTTCATGGTTGCACCTCCCTGGATACCCATGGACCAATTGTCCCAAAATCCGCCGCTTTCAATTACAGCTGTTTGCGCGTTTATTGTCAGTGCGCCCAAGGCAAACACCGATAAAAGAATCATTTTTTTCATACTCATACTCAATTTAGTTAATGTTTGGAATACGTTTCCCTAAATAACAAGAATTCCTCCTTTCGGTTCAAGATAGGCTGTTTTTTAACATGAAATCCTTATCTTTGCATCGTTATGGACGAACGGAAAATCATACATATCGACATGGATGCTTTCTACGCTTCCGTAGAGCAGCGGGACCACCCGGAACTTCGCGGGAAACCCATAGCCGTGGGACATGCAGAGCAGCGTGGAGTGGTATCGGCCGCCAGCTATGAAGCCCGACGGTTTGGAGTACGTTCGGCCATGTCGTCCTTAAAAGCGAAACAACTATGTCCCCAACTTGTTTTCGTTCCCGGCCGGATGAGTGTATACAAAGAAGTATCGGCACAAATCCATACCATTTTCCATGAATATACCGATATGATAGAACCCTTGTCACTCGACGAAGCTTTTTTGGATGTCACCCATAACAAGAAAGGTATCTCCTTGGCAGTAGATATTGCCAAAGAAATCAAACGTCGCATCCGTGAAGAGCTGAACTTAGTGGCGTCAGCCGGCATCTCATACAACAAGTTCCTGGCTAAAGTAGCTTCAGATTACCGTAAGCCAGACGGGCTTTGCACCATTCACCCTGACCAAGCATTGGACTTCATAGCTTCCCTTCCCATCGAGGCCTTTTGGGGAGTAGGGCGAGTAACCGCCCAAAAGATGCACACATTAGGCATCCATAAAGGAAAGGATTTGCAACAATGTACCCTTGAAATGCTTACCCGTCTGTTTGGGAAGGCCGGACAGATTTACTACGACTTTGCCCGTGGTATCGACCTTCGCCCGGTAGAGGCTGAACGGGTACGCAAGTCGGTAGGATGTGAACATACGTTGGAAAAAGACATCACTGCCTCATCCTCAGTTATCATCGAATTGTATCATGTAGCCAATGAACTTGTAGAACGATTAAAAAAGAACGAATTTAGCGGGAATACACTGACCTTGAAAATCAAGTTCTATGATTTCAAGCAAATAACCCGAAGTGTCACCCAAGAGAAGGAACTGCACGGAATGGCAGACATCCTTCCTCTAGCCAAGCAATTACTAAAGGAAGTTGACTATTCCATCCGCCCGATTCGACTCATCGGGCTTTCCATCTCCAATCCGAAAGAAGAACGGGAGACACACGAAGTATGGAAGCAATTGGAACTAGAATTTGGTCAACTAGACTAAATATATTATTTTTGCGAATCTATCAGAACTAGAAAGAAGATGAAAATAAGAATAACACCTCCCGAACGCATTAACGCCACCATTCAGTTGCCTTCATCGAAGAGCATCAGCAATCGTGCGCTTATCATCAGTGCTTTGGGGAATGGTGAACATCAACTGGAAAACTTATCGGATTGCGACGATACCCAAGTAATGATACGCGCTCTCCATGCCCAACCGGGTGAAACAATAGACATTCTGGCTGCAGGTACTGCCATGCGATTCCTGACCGCTTATTTGTCCGTTACGCAGGGTGACCGAATCATTACTGGTACCCAACGGATGCAACAACGCCCCATTCAGGTATTGGTCAATGCCCTCCGTGAGTTGGGTGCCCATATCGACTATGTAGCCAATGAAGGATTTCCTCCTTTACGCATCCATGGAACGACCCTCACGAAGAGTCACATTACCTTGCCGGGTAATGTCAGTTCGCAATACATTTCTGCCTTGTTAATGATAGGACCTTCACTGAAAAACGGATTGAAGATTACACTGACTGGAGAAATTATCTCCCGTCCATACATCAACTTGACTCTCCAACTAATGAAGGATTTTGGTGGAAAAGCCACCTGGATGAACGACCGCGAACTTCTAGTAGAGCCTCAGCCCTACACTTCCATTCCATTCTATGTAGAGAGCGACTGGAGTGCCTCCTCTTATTGGTATCAGATAGCGGCTCTTTCGAATGAAGCCAACATTACTTTACCAGGCTTGTTCGAGAAGAGTTACCAAGGAGATAGTCAAGTAGCCCATATTTTCCGTTCATTAGGGGTCGAAACCATCTATGGAGATAAAACCATTACCCTTCGTAAAAACGGTAAGCCTACCGAACGATTGGAGTATGATTTCATCAACCAACCCGACTTGGCTCAAACTTTTGTAGTAACTTGCGCCCTTCTAGGTATACCTTTCCGGTTCAGTGGCTTACAGAGTCTAAAGATCAAGGAAACCGACCGCATGGCCGCTCTTATTTGTGAAATGAAAAAATTAGGATATATCCTTCAGGAATCAGAAGGTTCTATCCTTTCGTGGGAAGGTGAACGATGCGAAAGAAGCCAGGAAGCTATCGACACGTATGAGGACCATCGTATGGCCATGGCCTTTGCACCGGCTTGCATAGTGCTTCCAGACATCTGCATCAACGACCCTCACGTAGTCACCAAATCCTATCCTCGCTATTGGGAAGACCTCCAAAAGGCAGGATTCATCATCAAGGAGGAATAAAACATTATGTGGATACTGATTGTTAGTTTGTTGGTATTGACGTTGATAGCCATGTTTATCGGCAAGTGGTATTATTACCGCATCAACCAAAAGATAGAACGTGGCGAGTTGGAAGAGATTCCACCCGTTGTAGAAGTGGACGAGGAATGTTGCGGACAGCATGAAACATGCGAGAAGGATAGCCTTCTAGCTGCCGTAAGCAAGGAGGTAGAATACTACAACGACGAGGAGTTGGACCGTTTCCGTGGCCGTGCCTCCGACGAATATACCGACGAAGAAGTGGAAGAATTTCGGGAAGTAATGCTTACTTGCAAGGACGATGAAGTAGCCGGTTGGTGTCGAAGCCTCCAATTACGCTTCATTGAACTGCCCGATGAGCTGAAAGACGAATTGTTCTTGATTATCGGAGAAAGAAGAACCAACCATTAATATATGTTCGAGCTATTCAATTATACCTTCTTCCAGCATGCGTTGTTGGGTAGTTTGTTTGCCAGCATCGCTTGTGGAATCATCGGAACTTACATCGTTACCCGCCGGTTGGTATTCATCAGCGGAGGCATTACCCATGCTTCGTTTGGAGGGATCGGCATCGGCCTCTATACGGGTATATCGCCCTTGCTTGCAGCAGCTATTTTTTCGGTACTGTCGGCATTCGGTGTAGAATGGCTCAGCAAGCGGAAAGACATGCGGGAGGACTCAGCTATAGCCGTATTCTGGACCTTCGGTATGGCTATCGGTATCATTTTCAGTTTCCTCTCACCAGGCTTTGCTCCAGATCTCTCCGCCTTTCTGTTCGGCAATATTCTGACCATTACCTTGACCGACATTTGGATGCTGATTGGATTATCCGTCCTGCTCATCGGCTTCTTCACTTGTTTCCTCAATCCGATTATCTACATTGCTTTCGACCGGGAATACGCCCGTTCACAACGTATTCCGGTCGTGCTGTTCGAATACATCCTGATGATGTTTATCGCCCTCACCATTGTAGCTTGTCTACGGATGATAGGCATCGTCCTGGTCATTTCCTTGCTTACTCTCCCACAAATGACCGCCAATCTTTTCACCAACAGCTTCAAGAAAATCATTTGGCTATCCATCGGAATTGGGTATTTGGGATGCTTGGGAGGTTTGCTTCTCTCTTACCAATTGCAAGTTCCATCCGGAGCTGCCATTATCTTTTTCTCGATTCTAGTCTATGCGCTTTGCAAAGTGGGAAAAACCATCTATCTTTGCATCCGTACACATTAATATATCATTATGGAAATTAAAATCAATTCTTTAGACAGCATACACGAAGCTGCGAAACAATTCATTGCAGCCATGGAAGACAACACTGTCTTTGCTTTTTATGGTAAGATGGGTGCAGGTAAGACTACCTTTATCAAAGCCATTTGCGAAGAACTGGGTGTAACCGATGTTATCAACTCGCCGACCTTTGCCATCGTCAACGAATACCGTTCGGACGAAACAGGTGAACTCATCTATCACTTCGATTTCTACCGCATCAAGAAACTCGACGAAGTGTACGACATGGGTTATGAAGACTATTTCTATAGCGGTGCCCTCTGCTTCATCGAATGGCCGGAGTTGGTGGAAGAGGTATTGCCAGGCGATGCCGTGAAGGTTATCATCGAAGAGGTGGAAGACGGTACACGTTCCGTCCGTTTGGAAAGCATGGACTAATCCCTTCTAGCTATGGGAATGCATTACATCATACAAGGAATCTTTGTGGTGGTGGGCTTGCTCGCCATCCTCGCCTCCTTGTTCAATTGGGACTGGTTCTTCCAATCACAAAACACGCAGTTCATCGTCAATAATGTTGGGCGAAAACGAGCCAGACTTTTCTATGCGTTGCTAGGCTTACTGATGATTGCTACCGCTGTCTATTTCTTTTTGGAAGTGCAAGAAGCCATACAATAAAAAAGGATGCCCTTCGGCATCCTTTTCTGTTTTATTCTTCTTCCAAAGAATCTCCGTATTCCATTTCACCTTGCACCACAAAGAAGACATCTTCGGGATTATATGGTCCCATTTCTCCTTCTTTGGCTGCCTGCTTCACTACATAGTCCACAACTTCATCCAAATCGATGTTAATGTAGCCTTCTTCATCCGGTTCTGCATCCAGACATTCGCTGGAAGTGTAATACTCTGCAATCAAGTCAAGGATATAGTATAAATCATCTTCCGTAAACTTGTCCTTCAAGTCTTGTGGAAGATAGCTTTGAATGAACTCCACTGCTCTAGCGTCGTCCTCAGCATCCAACAAGAAATCGTCTTCCATTGCCATAGTACAATCTTTTATATTAGGTGAAAAAATCTGTTCGGGAATTAAAGCAATGCCTTAACCTTTTCTTCCAACTGAGCCTTAGTTACAGCACCAACGGTCTTGTCCTGTACTTCACCATTCTTGATGAAAAGAACTGTAGGGATGTTACGAACACCGAAACGACCAGTCAATTCGTCGTTATCGTCTACGTCACACTTACCGATGATCACTTGGTCCTTATATTGTTCTGCCAATGCTTCTACATCCGGAGCAATCTTCTTGCAAGGTCCACACCATGTTGCCCAAAAGTCAACTACCAACGGCTTGCCTGAAGCCAACAATTCTTCAAAATTGCCATCTTTAATTTCTAATGCCATAATTCTATTTATTAAAGTTTAAACTCTTTTATTTCCGCACAAATATACTAATTAATTTTATATGACAACATGGATTGGGAGTTTAAATAGGCAATTATTTCTTTTTGAAGATTAATCTTCATCTCCCTAGCCACCAACCCCACGTGTTGTCCATCTTCGTCCTTGACGATAAACTTCAAAAGTACTTTTCCTGGATGCTCTTTCACCAAGGACGAGAATTCTTCGATGAATTCGTCATTGATTTCAGCCAAAGGAGCATAAACCGTCAGTTGTTCAATGACATCCTCCTTCACATCAGGCAACAATTCAATGGTATTCACCTTTACTTCGTATTCATCTTGCCGCCATTGTTTCGGCTGACATTTACCTTTCATAAAAAGGAACATGCCGACATTGAAGAAGTTCTTCTTTTCCACCCATTCATTGCCAAAGAAAGCAAATTCATACGAACCGGTATAATCTTCCACCTTGGAAATGCCATAAGGTTTTCCGTTCTTGGTATACCCTTCACGCACACTGGTAACGATACCTCCCATGACCAAATCATGGTTTTGCAAAGGTGTCAAATCCACCAGATCTTGCATTTTCACATTGCAGACGTGCTCCAGAATAATCTGATATTCGTCCAATGGATGGGCAGACAAATAAATGCCCACCAACTCCCGCTCTCTATTCAGACGGTCCAAATCACTCCATTCGGGTGCCGGTATGATTTCAGGAGTCGCCACTTCAACCATGTTATCTCCCCCAAACAATGAATTGGCTGCTTCCGCCTTATCCAACTGGTATTTATTGCCATAACGGACCAATACTTCCGTAAACGTTTCGCCCTTGGCATTTTCCATGAAGAAGTCTTCACGTTTGATACCCGAGAAACTATCAAAAGCACCTGCCAAAGCCAAGTTTTCAATGTTCTTACGGTTACAAGAGGACAAGTTGACACGCTGAACAAAATCGAAAATGTTCTTATATTCTCCGTTGACTGCCCGCTCACTCAAGATACTTTGCACAGCACTTTCGCCCACTCCCTTGATAGCTCCCAAACCAAAACGGATATCCCCTTTCCGGTTTACCGAGAACTTCAACAAACTTTCGTTCACATCCGGTCCCAAGGTTTTAACCCCTGTTACCTTACTTTCGTCCATCAACTTGGTAATTTCCGTGATGTTCGAAATGTTACGGCTCATGGTAGCCGCCATATATTCCGCCGGATAGTTAGCTTTCAAATAAGCTGTTTGGAAAGCAACCCACGAATAACAAGTGGCATGAGATTTGTTGAACGCATACGAAGCAAACTTTTCCCAGTCGGCCCAAATCTTTTCCAAGACCTTCGGGTCATGGCCATTGTTCTGTCCTCCCGAAATGAACTTTGGTTTCATTTGATCCAGCTTGTCCCTCAACTTCTTACCCATCGCCTTACGCAAGGCATCCGATTCCCCACGGGTAAAGTCGGCCAACAAACGGGAAAGCAACATCACCTGTTCCTGATATACCGTAATACCATAGGTATCCTTCAGGTACTTTTCCATGATAGGGATATCGTACTCAATCGGACTACGGCCATGTTTACGATTGATAAAGTCAGGAATATAATCCATCGGTCCCGGACGATAAAGGGCGTTCATCGCAATCAAGTCTTCGAAAGTAGTAGGCTGCAGTTCACGCAAATACTTCTGCATCCCCGCCGATTCAAACTGGAACGTACCCACTGTGCGACCTTCACTATATAAATCATAGGTTGGCACATCTTCGATATCCACCTCATCAATATTCAGGACAATCCCTTTACTATGCTTGATGTTTTCCACCGCTTCCTTAATAATAGAAAGCGTTTTCAACCCCAAGAAGTCCATCTTGATCAAGCCGGTATCTTCAATCACCGATCCTTCAAACTGGGTAACCAGCATCTTTTCGCCCGTTTCCTTGTCATCGGCTGTACTAACCGGTACCCAGTCGGTAATGTCATCTCGACAAATAATGGTACCGCAAGCATGCACCCCCGTATTGCGGACATTACCTTCCAACATCTTGGCGTAGCGAATCGTATCCCGCAAGATTGGGTCAGTAGACACCTCTGCCGCTTGCAATTCCGGTACATCCTCAATGGCATTGGGCAAATTCATCTTCTTACCACTAGGCAAACGATCCGGAATGGCTTTACACAAACGGTCGGATTCCGAAAGCGGCAACTTCTGTACACGAGCTACGTCCTTGATAGCCAACTTGGTTGCCATGGTACCATAAGTAATGATATGAGCCACCTTTTCCTGCCCATACTTTTCGGTTACCCAATTCAACACTCTACCACGCCCGTCATCGTCGAAGTCCACATCGATATCCGGCAATGAAATACGGTCCGGATTCAAGAAACGTTCGAAAAGCAAGTCATACTTAATCGGGTCAATCTGTGTAATCCCCAAGCAATATGCCACGGCAGAACCAGCCGCCGAACCACGTCCCGGTCCCACAGACACATCCAGTTCCTCACGAGCCGCGCGAATAAAGTCCTGTACAATCAAGAAGTAACCCGGGAAACCCATGGTCTTCATGATGTGAAGCTCGAACTTGATACGTTCACTCGTTTCTTCGTCCAAGACCTCACCATATCGTTTTCTAGCCCCTTCCAAAGCAAGCTTCTTCAAATAATCCGCTTCGAGCTTGATACGGTACAGCTTTTCATATCCACCTAGTTTATCAATCTTAGCCAAAGCGGCATCTTCACTCATGACCACATTTCCATTTTCGTCTTGAGTGAACTCATCGAACAAATCCTTCTCAGTATATATCTGACGATAACCTTCTTCCGTTCCGAAATCTTCCGGAATCTCGAAGTTCGGCATAATCGGTGCATGGTCAATGCTATAGAATTCTACTTGGTCACAAATGTCCACCGTATTTGACAAAGCCTCCGGCACATCGGCAAAGATTTCGTTCATCTCCGCCTTGGTCTTCATCCATTCCTGCTTGGAATAAAGCATGCGGTTCGGATCGTCCAAATCCTTTCCGGTACTCAAACAAATCAAGCGGTCATGCGCCTCAGCATTTTCCTCATCCACAAAATGCACGTCGTTGGTACAGACCAACTTGACATCGTACTTCTTGGACAACTCGATGATTTTCTCATTGGCTATCTGCTGCATGTCATACGCCTCATGATTGGCTCTAGGCACCGTCGCTTTATGACGTTGCAATTCCAAATAGAAGTCACTGCCGAAAACCCGCTTATACCATTGGATAGCTTCTTCCGCCTCATCCAGTTTTCCTTGAAGAATCTTTCTGGGAACTTCCCCTGCAATACATGCAGAACAAACAATCAACCCTTCGTGATATTTTTCCAGCTCTACCCGGTCGGTACGGGGACGCATATAATAGCCTTCAGTCCATGCTTTTGATACCAACTTAATCAAGTTGTGATATCCTTGTTGGTTCTTGGCAAGCACCACCAAGTGATAACCGCTTTGGTCAGGCTTTCCGTCCCGATTGAACATTCGGCGACGGGCCACATACATTTCACAACCAAAAATTGGTTTAAACAATTTCTGCTTGGCGGCTTGCAATTGTTCCTTGCATGCTTCCAACTCAGCCGCAGGGTCTTCACATTCCACCTTACCTTTCTCAAACCCGGCAATTTTCTTCTTCAAATCCTTGATTTCCCCATTCACCTTGCCGTTCTTCTTATTGACATAGTTGAAGAATTCCTTGATTCCGAACATGTTTCCATGATCGGTAACAGCGATTCCCTTCATACCGTCGGCCATAGCCTTATCCACCAAACGGGGAATAGAAGCCTGTCCGTCGAGAATCGAATATTGTGTATGTACATGTAAGTGGACAAAATCCTGCATAAAAATCTATTTTGTAAAATCCCGATAAAGATACTTTCCTTTCACAAAATGAGCAAAAAGAATACCCAGAAGTTATAAACAATTGTCGTTTTAAGCCGAAAGTGTAAGAAAAATTGCATAAACAACATTTTTTATTTGGATATATTTTAAAGAAAGGCTACCTTTGCGAGGTATTATGACTTAGTAGCATTATGAGCCGATTTCAAAAAATAAAGAATCTAAGGAAACAAAGACTACATAGAGAAGGGACCGAAATCCTCATCATCAGTGCCTTTTTACTATTGGCATTGAACGGTTTGGTATATTGGGGATGCGGGATGAACCTTCTTTTCTATATACTTGCCGCTATCAGCGTCATCCTTTACTTGTTAATGGTGAATTTCTTCCGCTGTCCAATCCGTCATTTCAACCAGGACTCCGAAAAGATTGTTATTGCACCTGCCGACGGTAAGATTGTCGTTGTACAAGAAGTAGACGAACAAGAATATTTCCATGATCGCCGACTGATGATTTCCATCTTCATGAACATCACCAACGTACATGCCAACTGGTATCCGGTTGACGGGGTTGTCAAGCATGTAAGTCACCAAAACGGTAAGTTTATGAAAGCTTGGCTTCCGAAAGCCAGTACCGAAAACGAGCGTTCAATGGTAGTCATCGAAACTCCTGAAGGTCATACCGTTATGGCACGTCAGATTGCCGGTGCCGTAGCTCGCCGTATTGTAACCTACGCTCAACCGGGCGAAGAATGTTACATCGACGAACACATGGGATTCATCAAATTCGGTTCTCGCGTAGACGTTTATTTACCATTGGGCTCAGAACCTTGCGTACAATTGGGACAAAAAACCACCGGTAACGAAACCATTATTGCCAAACTCAAATAAAAACAATATTTATGGCAAACGGCATTACACGCCATATTCCTAATTTTGTCACCGCCTGCAATCTCTTTTCCGGATGTATTGCAGCAGTAATGGCATTCCAAGCCAACTACGAAGCGGCTATCTTGTTCATCATCTTGGGAGCTACCTTCGATTTCTTCGACGGCATGTTGGCTCGTCTCTTTCATGTATCCGGTCCATTAGGTAAGGAATTGGATTCATTAGCTGATGACATTACTTTCGGATTTGCTCCTTCCGTCATTGTTTTTTCGTTGTTCAAGGAGGTGCAATACCCGGCATTCATGCAAAGCATGGCTGATATTTTCCCCTATACAGCTTTTATTATCGCCGTCTTTTCAGCCTTGCGATTGGGAAAATTCAACATCGACCCTCGCCAAAGCAGTTCTTTCATCGGATTGCCAACACCAGCCAATGCTTTGTTTTGGGGATCATTGGTCGTAGGCGGTCATTCGTTCTTGATTTCGGACGCATTCAATGCCCTTTACCTATTTATATTGGTATTGCTCATGTCTTACTTGTTGGTAGCCGAACTTCCGATGTTCTCATTGAAGTTCAAGAACCTTTCCTGGAAAGACAATAAAATCAGCTACATCTTCCTTTTGGTGTGCATTCCGTTGCTAGTCATCTTCCGTATCAGCGGCTTTGCAGCCATCATCTTGTGGTACATTCTTCTGTCACTTTTGACAAAGAAAAAGGCATAATACGGCTCTGGCACGATTATTGCATGTAGTATTTAAAAAAGAAAAGAATTATGTTTGGATTTTTAGGATTTATACTCATCTTTATCTTATTTATCGTCCTCCTCGTTTTCGCTTTGTTGGGAAACTTGGTGCGTACCATCTTCGGATTGGGAAGACGGGCGCCTAAGCATTATTACGGCGAAACAAACACTTCTTCACAAGCAGGACAAAGCTATTCTTCGACCCAAAGCAATCAAACATCTTCTACCAACGGCAAGAAAAAGATTTTCACCGAAGACGAAGGTGAATACGTTGAGTTCGAAGAAGTTAAATAAGATTGATCAACGACGTTTCTTGAAGAAATCTTTCATCAGCGAGGCACAATCTTCCGCCAAGACACCTTGCCGAACCACTGTCTTCGGATGCAAGGCCTGGGGAGCATATCGCTGATACCCTCTTTTTTCATCGGCAGCACCAAAGACCAGACTTCCCATTTGCGACCATGCAATAGCACCCGCACACATCACACATGGCTCTACAGTAACATAAAGCGTGCAATCATTCAAATACTTGCCACCCAAGTAATTGGCAGCTGCCGTAATGGCTTGCATCTCGGCGTGAGCTGTCACATCTGTCAATGTCTCTGTCAGATTGTATGAACGGGCGATGATACGATCCCGGCAAACGACGACCGCTCCTACCGGCACCTCTCCTTTCTCAAAAGCTTTCCGTGCCTCCTGCAGCGCTTGTTTCATATAAAAATGATCGTCCGCCATACTACCTTCGCATATCATGTTCATTAAACAAGGTAGGATAATCTTCCTCCATTTTCTGATGAATAAAGGTCAATACCGTTTCGCGAAGCCAGCGTGCTTTATTAGTTATCTTATATTTCTTCAGATAACTATCCACAATTCGCACTTCTTCTTCGCTCATCAAGCACACCATGCGTTGTTTACGCTTGGGTACAGACGTAGGAACCTTGTCCCTTTTCTTCACGGTATTTGCCATATACGTTGCAAATTTAACCTTACTTCTGTAAATACAAAACAGAAAATGTGTATTTTTGCCGGAAAGAAGTAAAATATGGCAATACACAACGAGTTAGGGAAGAAAGGAGAAAGAGAAGCTATCTGTCTTCTGGAGAAGCAAGGCTACCGAATACGCCACCTCAACTGGCGTTCCGGCAGAAAGGAACTGGATATTGTAGCTGAACTTGAGAACGAACTGATTGTCATCGAAGTGAAGACACGCCGGAACAAACAGTTCGGACAACCGGAAGAGAGCATCAACGAACAAAAACTCCGAAGGATTGTTTCCGCAGCCGATGCCTACGTAAGGAAATTCCACTTGGATGCACCGGTCCGTTTCGACATCATCTCCATCATAGGAGAAGAAAGCCCGTATGAGATCGAGCATATCAAGAACGCTTTCTACCCTCCCATTTGGTAACAACAAGCAAAAGAGAACAATGATTTATCCAAAGAATATCAAACTGACTATCGAACGGCTGAAAGAGGTTCCCTCGACCAACAGCTATCTGGCAGAGCTTTGCAAAGAGAGCAAAGCCAAAGAATTCCATACTATCATCGCCGATCATCAAACTGCAGGTAGAGGACAACGAGGAAACACCTGGGAAGCTGAAAGCGGTAAAAACCTGACATTCAGCACCGTTTTGTTTCCTACCACCTTGGAAGCCAAGGAACAGTTCTATCTCTCCATGACTATCGCTTTTGCGGTCGTAGATGCCCTCGGAAGCTATACCGATGGTTTTTCCATCAAGTGGCCCAACGACATCTATTGGAAGGACAAGAAAATAGGGGGAATTCTGATTGAGAACGAATTGGAAGGAAAATTCATCTCCCAATCCATTGTCGGCATTGGAATCAACGTCAATCAAGAAGCATTCCATTCCTCTGCTCCCAATCCGGTATCATTGATTCAAATCATCGGCGTCCCGATTGACCGCAAGGAATTACTCAACAAAATTCTTCGAGGCATCATGGGAGGTTATATCTTTTTGGAAACAGCCTATAGTCAAGCTGTCCCTAACATCCGCCAACTATACACCCAAAAGCTGTATCGAAAGGAAGGATTCCACCTTTACCGGGACAAGGAAGGGACTTTTTTAGCCGAATACCAAAATGTAGAAGCAAGCGGACACCTCGTCTTAAAGGATGAGCAAGGCAATCTGCGCCGTTACGCATTCAAAGAAGTCGAATTTATCCTGCCATGAATACGAACAACCGCGAAATACTTCAAATAGCCCTTCCCTCGATTGTATCGAACATTACCGTTCCCTTGTTGGGGCTGATTGATGTCACGATTGTGGGACATCTGGGAGCGGCATCGTACATCGGTGCCATTGCCGTGGGTGGAATGCTCTTCAATATCATCTATTGGATATTTGGCTTTCTACGCATGGGAACCGGCGGCATGACTGCCCAAGCCTACGGTCAACAGAACGATGCTGAAATGATGCGTCTGCTTACCCGCTCCATGGGGGTAGGTGCGTTGATTGCCTTTACGCTGATTCTACTTCAGTATCCCATTGAACGGACGGCTTTTGCTTTCATCGAAACAACTCCTGAAATAGAACGCCTTGCCACTACCTATTTCCGCATCTGTATTTGGGGAGCACCTGCCGTATTGGGGCTATACAGTTTTTCCGGTTGGTTCATCGGAATGCAGAACTCACGCTACCCCATGTTCATTGCCATCACACAGAACATCGTCAATATCTTGGTCAGCCTTGTATTGGTGTATGGTTTTGAAATGAAAATCGAAGGGGTAGCTATTGGCACCCTCGTGGCACAATATGCCGGCTTCCTCATGGCCATCACCTTATGGGTGCACAAATACAAGGCCATCCGATGCCATGCCGAACTGCGTTCGCTTCTGGACAAGCAGGCCATGTACCGGTTCTTCCAAGTGAACCGTGACATTTTCTTGCGTACCTTATGTTTGGTAGCCGTCACCGTTTTCTTCACCTCGGCAGGTGCAGCCCAAGGCGAAGTGGTCTTGGCGGTCAACACCCTGTTGATGCAACTGTTTACCCTCTTCTCTTACATCATGGACGGATTTGCTTATGCCGGAGAAGCCTTGGCTGGAAAACATATCGGAGCCAACAACCGCACCGGCCTACAACAAATGGTTCGCCAACTCTTCGTGTGGGGCATCGGAGTATCTTTGACGTTTACCTTGATGTACGGCATCGGCGGAGAAGATTTCTTGAAACTATTGACCAACGAAGAAAGTGTCATTGCCGCTTCTTCCAATTACTTTTATTGGGTATTGGCTATCCCATTGGCAGGCTTTGCCGCTTTCTTGTACGACGGCATCTTCATCGGGGCAACAGCCACTCGCCTGATGCTTTTTGCCATGGCCATTGCCGCTGCAGCTTTCTTCCTGATATACTTCGGATGTCGATCTACCTTGGGGAACCATGCGCTTTGGTTGGCCTTCATTTCCTATCTGGTACTTCGAGGCATAGTACAAGGCTTTTTAGGTCGAAAGATTTTGAACTGACACCCTCGTGTCATCCAGAGCGAAGCGAAGGATCTCGGTAACACCCACTCTATGTTTCCGAGATTCTTCGTCACTACGTTCCTCTGAATGACAATAAATAAAAAACTTTTTTTATCTTTGCAAAAAACAATTAATCAAGTAATACTATGGCAAGATTTAAAAGAATCCTTCTGAAACTGAGTGGCGAAAGCCTCATGGGTGAAAAACAATACGGTATCGACGAAAAGCGTTTGGGCGAGTATGCACAACAGATTAAGGAAATCCACGATATGGGCGTGCAGATTGGTATCGTGATTGGTGGTGGCAACATCTTCCGCGGTTTGAGCGGTGCTTCCAAAGGTTTCGACCGTGTAAAGGGCGACCAAATGGGTATGTTGGCAACCGTTATCAACAGCCTTGGCTTGAGCAGCGCACTCGGCGCTGCCGGTGTGAAGACTCGCGTACTGACCGCAGTCCGCATGGAACCTATCGGCGAATTCTATAGCAAGTGGAAAGCCATCGAAGCCATGGAAAATGGTGAAGTGGTGATTATGTCGGCCGGTACAGGCAATCCATTCTTTACTACCGATACCGGTTCTTCTCTCCGTGGAATCGAAATCGAAGCCGATGTGATGCTGAAGGGTACTCGTGTAGACGGCATCTATACAGCTGACCCAGAAAAGGATCCGACCGCTACCAAGTTCGACGACATCACTTACGACGAAGTTTTGAGACGTGGTCTCAAGGTAATGGACTTGACTGCTACTTGCATGTGCAAGGAAAACAAGCTTCCGATTATCGTGTTCGATATGGACACTGTAGGCAACCTGAAGAAGGTGATGAGCGGTGAAAACATCGGTACATTGGTGCATCCATAAAAAGGCGCTGAAAATATAAACGTAAAACTCGATGAAACGGGCGACTTTGTTCGTTTCATCGAGTTTTCATATAAGTTTTTCACACCTCATAATCACTCAAATCCTGCCCTTATTCCATTTACATCGTTTTTGCCTTCAGCCTTCATACTACATGTATATCAACGGCTTACGATGAACCCACCCTCTTTCTGCCTTCATTCTGCCTTCACAAGTACGCAAGCGACACATACAGAGCAACCCCATATCATACATAGTTCCAACTTTTTTCACCTATTGGAACTTTTTGTTCCACTAAGTGGAACTTTTGGTACCAGCTAATGGGAAAAATGGTTTCAGCTAATGGAACTGGCTTGCGCTAGTAGTCACGTATGGAGCTGCTTCAAATGTAAATGGAGGCAATCATTGCTTTTCTACACAAAATATCGTAACGCAACAAGCTTTTATACCGCCCAAGATAAAATTCCCCATCCGAATAATTGCACAAATATAAAAAATAACATACTTTTGTTTCCAATCAAATAAAGTATAAACTAAAACCTCGAAAGATATGACAGACGTTAAGACTTGCCTCAACGAGGCGCAGGAAAAGATGGACATGGCTACCATGTACTTGGAAGAAGCATTGGCACACATCCGTGCCGGTAAGGCTGACACCCGTTTGCTCGACGGTATCCGTGTGGATTCTTACGGTAGCATGGTGCCTATCAACAATGTAGCATCAGTAACTACTCCAGACGCTCGCAGCATCGCTATCAAGCCTTGGGACAAGAGCATGTTCCGTGTAATCGAAAAGGCCATCATCGACTCTTCTCTCGGTATCATGCCGGAAAACAATGGTGAAATCATCCGTATCGGCATTCCTCCATTGACTGAAGACCGCCGTAAGCAATTGGCAAAGCAATGTAAGGGTGAAGCAGAAAACGCCAAGGTAAGTGTACGTAATGCCCGTCGTGACGGTGTGGACAAGTTGAAGAAGGCCGTGAAGGACGGTCTGCCGGAAGACGAACAGAAGAACGGCGAAGAAAAGCTTCAGAAGTTGCACGACAAGTACATCAAGACCATTGATGAATTGTTCGCTGCCAAGGAAAAGGAAATCATGACTGTATAAGGAGAAGACGTGCGCGGATTAGTTATCAAGAATACAGGAAGCTGGTACGTGGTGAAAACCGATGAGGGGAAGCTGGTGGATTGCAAGATCAAAGGCAACTTCCGTCTGAAAGGTATCCGGAGTACCAACCCCATTGCGGTGGGCGACTATGTGCAAATCATCGTGAACAATGAGGGCACTGCCTTCATCAGCGAGATTGAAGACCGCAAGAACTACATCATCCGACGTGCATCCAACCTTTCGAAACAATCGCATATACTGGCCGCTAACCTCGACCAGTGTATGCTGATTATTACCATCAACTATCCCGAAACCTCTACCATCTTCATCGACCGCTTCCTGGCTACAGCCGAAGCCTATCGGGTTCCCGTAAAGCTGATTTTCAACAAGATAGACAGGTACAGCGAGGATGAAACCCGCTACATGGATGCACTCATCGATTTATACACCTACATCGGCTATCCTTGCTTCAAGGTTTCAGCACTGAACGAAGTGGGCATCAACGAAATCAAGCAAGACCTGGAAGGAAAAGTGACCTTGCTGTCGGGTAATTCGGGAGTAGGCAAATCGACATTCATCAATGCCATCTTGCCGGAGTTGAAGGTCAAGACCGGAGAAATCTCCGACTACCACAACAAAGGAATGCATACCACGACTTTCTCCGAGATGTTCCCGTTGGAAGGTGGCGGATATCTGATTGATACTCCGGGCATCAAGGGATTCGGGACCTTCGATATGGAAGAAGAGGAAGTGGGACATTACTTTAAGGAAATATTCGAGTATTCGGCCAATTGCAAGTATGGCAACTGCACGCATCGCCATGAACCGGGATGTGCTGTCCGTGAGGCCGTAGAAAAACATTTAATCAGCGAATCGCGCTATACCTCCTACCTCAACATGCTGGAAGACAAGGAGGAAGGAAAGTATCGCGCTGCATTCTAACAAAAGAGTTTAACCATGAAAAAGTATTTGTTTCTGGCAGCACTTATGCTTATCGGAGCTGCCAACATGAACGCTGCATCACCGAAGAAGAAAGCAAAAGTTACTCCTGAAATGAAGGGAGTGGCAAGTATCAATCGTGCAACTGCCGAAGCACACGTAGACTTCTTGGCTTGCGATGAGTTGGAAGGCCGTGAAGCCGGATGGAAAGGTGGCCGCATTGCCGGTAATTATATCATTTCTTGCTTGAAGCAGATGGGATTGCAACCGTTGTTTGAAGACGGTTATGTACAACCATTCGAAGCTTATCACGCTGAACGCCAAAAAAGAGGCCAACGCTGGCAAGTTCACCCAGACTCTATCGCTAAATTGAAACAAGGTGTTCATCAGAAACTTGATATGCGCAACATCCTTGCCAAGATTGAAGGAAAGAATCCGAATGAAATCGTAATTATCGGTGCACACTACGACCACTTGGGTTATGACCCGATGTTAAACGGTGACCAAATCTACAACGGTGCCGATGACAATGCTTCTGGTGTACAGGCTGTATTGCAAGTAGCTCGTGCCTTCTTGGCAACCGGTGAACAACCGGAACGTACCGTTGTTTTCGCATTCTGGGACGGTGAAGAAAAAGGTTTGCTTGGTTCCAAGCATTTCGCCTTGGCTTATCCGGAAATCGGCAAGGTAAAGGGCTATTTGAACTATGACATGATTGGCCGCAACAACAACGAAGCGAAGCCAAAGCATGTGGTTTACTTCTACACTGCTGCTTATCAAATGTTTGGCGACTGGTTGAAGAACGACATCGTTACCTATGGTCTGGAACTGGAACCGGACTACCGTGCATGGGACAATCCTGTAGGCGGTAGCGACAACGGAACTTTTGCCAAGCTCGGCATTCCTATCATTTGGTACCACACCGATGCACATCCGGACTACCACTTGCCGGGTGACCATGCAGAACGTTGCAATTGGGAAAAGATGGTAGACATCACCAAGGCATCGTTCCTGGCCTTCTGGAAGCTGGCCAATGAAAAGTATTAAGACTTGATAAAACAATGCAAGGCGTATCATTTCGATACGCCTTTTTTATGACAAAAAAAGCTATTTCATTTGTATTTACTAAGTACAACATGTAAATTTGCGCCCAATTATCATCAATAAGTATTAGAAACTATGGGATTGTTTACTAAGAAACCATTTGCTGCCCTCGAAGCGGAGGCCAACGAGGAAGGCAGCAAAAGCCTGAAAAGGGTACTTGGTCCTTGGGGCTTGATAGCCTTGGGAGTGGGTGCCATCATCGGAGCCGGTCTGTTTTCCATCACCGGAACGGTTGCGGCAGAGTATACTGGTCCAGCCATTACCTTGAGCTTTATCATAGCTGCCATAGGTTGTTGCTTTGCCGGACTTTGCTATGCCGAATTTGCCTCCATGATTCCTGTTGCAGGGAGTGCATACACCTATTCATACGCAACAATGGGCGAACTGATTGCCTGGATTATCGGTTGGGACCTCGTCTTGGAATATACCGTAGCGGCTACAACCGTCAGCATCAGCTGGAGCCGATATTTAGTTGTTTTCCTTCAAGGAATAGGCATAGACCTTCCACCCGAATGGACTGCTTGCCCTTGGGACGGTGGCATCGCTAACATTCCAGCCGCTATTATTGTAATCATCATGAGCCTTTTCCTCGTAAGAGGTACACAGGAAAGTTCTTTGGTGAACAACATCATCGTCTTCCTGAAAGTATCGGTTATCTTGATTTTTGTCGCTTTAGGTTGGCAATTCATCAACGCTGAGAACTATACACCTTACATTCCAGCGAATACCGGTGTCTTGGGTGAATTCGGTATCAGCGGTATCTTCCGCGGCGCAGCCGTTGTATTCTTTGCCTTCCTAGGTTTCGACGCAGTCAGTACAGCTGCCCAAGAAACCAAGAATCCGGAACGCAACATGCCGATTGGTATCTTGATGTCATTACTTGTATGTACCGTTCTCTATATCCTTTTTGCCCACGTCATGACTGGTGTAGCCCACTATACCGACTTTGCAGGACAACAAGGTATT
The DNA here is from genome assembly GCA_015060705.1 of Bacteroides sp. Classification (GTDB taxonomy): domain Bacteria; phylum Bacteroidota; class Bacteroidia; order Bacteroidales; family Bacteroidaceae; genus Phocaeicola. The sequence continues at coordinate 31,892 of SUXY01000017.1, forward strand.
GCACCGGTAGCGGTAGCTATCGACCACATGGGTCCTACGGATGCAGCTGGAGTGATTACACCCACTTATCCATGGCTGAACCGTGCCATTGTGATGGCCATTCTCTTTGGTTATTGCTCTGTGATTATGGTTACTTTGCTTGGCCAAAGCCGTGTGTTCCTCAGCATGAGCCGTGACGGTTTGTTGCCTCCGTTCTTCTCGAAGATTCACGAGAAGTATCGTACACCGGCACATAGCAACCTCTTGTTCATGGTCATTGTAAGTATCATGGCTGCCTTTATTCCAGCCCGTGTAGCCGGTGAAATGGTAAGTATCGGTACCTTGTTTGCCTTTACACTGGTATGTGCAGGTATCCTGATTGTCCGCAAGAGCATGCCGAATGTGGAACGTGCATTCAAGACTCCATTGGTACCACTTGTACCGATTTTGGGTATCTTGACCTGCCTTTGCATGATGCTCTTCCTTCCGGCTGACACTTGGATCCGTTTGGTTTTATGGATGCTTGTCGGACTGGATGTCTATGCCCTTTATGGAGTAAAGCATAGTAAATTGGAATATAATGTTCCACGCCGTAAAGGATTGACTGTACTGAATGCGTTAGGTATTGCCATGAGTGTTTTGGCAGTGATTACCGGATTGTGGCATCAGCAGACAGCCGGTTGGGATACAGACAAGACATTATTGACTATCTCTTTCGTTTTTGCCTTTACCCATTGCGCTTTCTATGTATGGCGTATGTGGAAGCAAACACGGATGAAAGCATAAATAAAAGAAAAGGGTTGCAATTGCAACCCTTTTCTTTTAGAAGATTTCCTGATAAACTCGTTTTGCGACCTCTATACAATTACCTTCCGATTGTGAAGAATAGGTATCCGAAACCTTGGTCCAAGGTTCTTCAAGGGCATACCAATCAATGACAGGAACCATTTCCCCCTTCAAGGAACGTGTCAATCCATCGAAATAAGTTTTCCAACGCATGTAGTAGAAATCCTTCAGGATACCATTCCATTCCTTATGGGCATAATCATGAAGCTTTCCTCGTTCGGAAGCCGAATGATTCCCCCAAGTAGTAATCTGTACACGGGCATTCCATTCGTAAAGGTCCTTTTCTTCTTTGGTCTGTCCAATGTTACGGGCCATTCCCGTCCAATTGCCTACCCGGAATTCCTTGCGAGTACCCAAAAGTTCGTCCTGCAAAAGGATAAGGTTCAAAAAACGTTGAGAAGCTTGTGCAAACAAGCCCTGGTCTTCGGCCTTGTAAGCAGCTGAAACAACCTTCAATACCAAACGACCTTTTTCGGTAATAGCCTGGCGAAGGACATCCACCAAGTCGTATTCAAAGTTGTTATTACCTTTGTATCGATCGGCCACCGAAAGCATCAAACGTGCTGCCTCCATTACTTCCTTCGGATTGTAATAGTCTTTGGATTCTGCCCAAGCCGAAGCTTTCCAGACATCCAATCCCGGACGGGCACAAAACAAGGATTCATGCGTACCTTGCTGCGGTTTCTCTTTCGGGCTGTTATAAATACCAGCTCCCAAAAGTTGCCAAGCTTGTTGCAAAGCCTTGTCATCTGCCCCATAACGAGCTTGTACATACTCCTTCAACCATTCGCTGCGAGTAAAACGTTCGGCACGCCACGGTAATTCATAAAGCAATTCATACATCACCGGATTGTTTTCAATACCTTCAGGAGTTATCCCTACCCCTTTCATCGTTTGGGAAGCACGGGCATCTTCCTTCGCATTGTAAAAACCATCAATCAGTACATCCATCTTACCATGCAAACCTACATTACCACCGAAGTTGAGTAACATGCAATATGCCCAATCGTGATGCATAAAACCATCCTTTCGACACCATTCCGACCAAGTATCCCCCCATTGTGGACGACATTCGGCATGCAAGTCGAGCACCAACATATCCCCTGCTTTCCGATTCTCAATCATCGGAACACGAGGATTTTCCTGCCAGGCTTGAATCACCCAAACAGCATCCGGATTGCATTTCTTCATGGGATCCATGACTGCCTTTCCAGCTGCATCCAGATTGACTCCCGCTGTATTTCCTCCTTCATGGAAAGGATCCATGGCATAATACTTCGACTTACCATACAACTTGGTCAATTCCTTATAGTACAAGGCCGAGATTTCTTCGAAACGTTCATCTTCCGGTTGTAGGAATGCCGGACGATTGTAGCTACACCACAAGCCAGGATCGGCTACATTCAATCCTAACTTTTCCTTCGCATTGTGCGGAACCATACCGCAATAACCCGGTAATACCGGATGAATGCCATATTCCCGCATCCGCCTTACAATCTTCTTTTGAAGTTGTTCTTGCTGTACATACCAGCTGTCCGGATTCGGGCCACCCCAACCTTCCAGGTTATTCATCAGCCACCAAGCTGTAAAACCCGAACCTGAAACAAACGCATTGATTTCGTCTTTGGTATAACCCAACTTCGTCAATACGTTCTTCCAAACGGTTTCTGCACCAGTCAAAGCCAAGGAAAGATTCACTCCATGCAATGCCATCCAGTCGATTTCCTGTTGCCAACGTTCCCAGTCCCAAAACGCCATGGAATATGAGAAAGTACAATAGTTATAGGCATAACGATAAGGAAGATGGGTTTCATGGCGTTCCTTTTGAGTCACTGCAGGAAGTACTTCGGGCAAATCGGCTGTCATGCCATTCCAGGAAAGATGAATACCTGCATGATATTTCAAATACCAATTGATCCCCGTAGCAATGCTCACGTAGTTATTGCCCCGCACCACCACCTTATCACCCTTTTGGTCAAGTTCGAAGAAATCCACCGCTGACTTTTGTTGCTGAATGATGAATTTCTTGGAAGCTCCCTTGTCGATACGTTCCAACAAGCCGTTGATTGGATTAGCAGAGAGAGTGACGATGCACCCCAATAAAAAGAAAATGGAGATGAGTTTTTTCATGTTATTAGGTTTTCATTTGTCATTCAGAGCGAAGCGAAGAATCTCGAAAACATCAACGTGGACGCAATCGAGATTCTTCCTCCCTTTGGTCGTCTGAATGACAACTCTAAAGGATTTATTCAATTAAAGTATTACTTACAAGTACAACGAGGTTTCAATTGCTTGAAGAAGTCATTACCCTTATCATCTACCAAGATAAATGCCGGGAAGTCTTCTACTTCAATCTTCCAGATAGCTTCCATACCGAGTTCCGGATATTCTACACATTCGATGCTCTTGATATTGTTCTGAGCAAGAATAGCAGCCGGACCACCGATAGAACCTAAATAGAAACCACCATGCTTCTGACAAGCATCGGTTACTTGCTGGCTACGGTTACCCTTTGCCAACATAATCATGCTACCACCATGGCTTTGGAACAAGTCAACGTAAGAGTCCATACGACCTGCAGTAGTTGGGCCCATCGAACCACATGCCATACCAGCCGGAGTCTTGGCAGGACCTGCATAATAAATAGGATGATCCTTGATGTATTGTGGCAAATCTTCACCGTTATCAATACGTTCTTTCAGTTTCGCATGTGCAATGTCACGACCTACGATGATGGTACCGTTCAATGACAAACGAGTAGCTACTGGATACTTGGTCAATTCCTTCAAGATATCAGCCATCGGTTGGTTCAAGTTGATCTTCACTGCATCACCTTCACCAGCTTCGCGGAGTTTTGCCGGAATCAATTCACCCGGTTTGTCGTCCATCTTTTCAATCCAGATACCATCCTTGTTAATCTTACACTTGATGTTACGGTCAGCCGAGCAAGAAACGCCCAAGCCAATCGGACAAGAAGCACCGTGACGAGGCAAGCGGATGATGCGAACATCGTGAGCCATGTATTTACCACCAAACTGAGCACCCAAACCAATCTTGTGAGCTTCTTCCAATACTTGCTTTTCAAGTTCTACATCGCGGAATGCACGACCGTATTCATTACCGGTAGTCGGCAATTCATCGTAGTAGTGAGTAGAAGCCAGCTTCACAGTCAACAAGTTCTTTTCTGCAGAAGTACCACCGATAACGAATGCAATGTGGTATGGAGGACAAGCTGCAGTACCAAGTGACTTCATTTTCTCAATCATGAACGGAACCAATGTAGCCGGATTCAAGACTGCCTTGGTTTCCTGATACAAATAAGTCTTGTTTGCAGAGCCACCACCCTTAGTCACGCAAAGGAACTTGTATTCCATGCCTTCAGTTGCTTCGATGTCAATCTGAGCCGGAAGGTTACACTTGGTGTTCACTTCATCGTACATAGTAAGCGGAGCATTCTGAGAATAGCGAAGGTTTTCTTCGGTATAAGTCTTGTATACACCCAAAGAAAGCGCTTCTTCATCACAGTATCCGGTCCAAACATGCTGACCCTTTTCACCGTGAATAATAGCAGTACCGGTATCTTGGCACAAAGGCAACTTACCCTTGGCAGATACTTCAGCATTGCGGAGGAAAGTCAGAGCAACATATTTATCGTTGTCACTTGCTTCCGGGTCACTCAAAATTTTAGCAACCTGTTCGTTGTGTGCACGACGAAGCAAGAAAGATACATCACGGAAAGCAGCGTTAGCCATTGCAGTCAAACCTTCCTTTTCAATCTTCAGGATAGGTTGGCCTTCAAATTCACTTACTGACACATAGTCCTTGGTCAGCAAATAATACTCGGTCTTGTCAGGACCCAAATCAAACATCGGCTGATAGTGGAATTCTGGATTTGCCATAATGATTGTATTTTTAATTATTAGACGTTAGTTATCAATTACGACAAAGATAGGAAGGATTCTTGAATTATCGTACATTTACAAAAGAAAAAGCCGGATAAAACCGGCTTTTTCTTTATTCGTCATATGTCTGATAAAGGAAATCATTATACGGATACTTCTGCACGTGGAGTTCCCTCACCTTATTATATATAATGGACTTCAGTTCATCCATATTGGTCTTTTCTTTAGCTGAGATAAAGAAACAATTGTCATCCAATTTAGCCATCCACGTATTCATCAGTTCTTCCAACGTAATGTTTTCCTTGGTCTTTGGAGTCAAATCGTCTTCTGCCTTTTCCACATACGTATAGGCATCAATCTTATTGAAAACAATCATACCCGGTTTTCCGGCTGCTCCCAAATCGGCAATGGTCTTTTCTACCACCTGGATTTGTTCCTCAAAGTCCGGATGAGAAATATCCACCACATGAATCAAGAAGTCAGCTTCACGTACTTCATCCAAGGTAGACTTGAAGGATTCCACCAAGTCAGTTGGAAGTTTACGAATGAATCCAACGGTATCAGATAACAAGAACGGCAGATTATCAATAATGACCTTACGCACCGTCGTGTCCAACGTCGCAAACAACTTGTTTTCAGCAAACACTTCACTCTTGGCCAACAAGTTCATCAACGTAGACTTGCCCACATTGGTATATCCCACCAATGCCACACGAATCATACGTCCTCGATTCTTGCGTTGGGTTGCCTTCTGCTTATCGATTTCCGCCAATCGTTCTTTCAACAGCGACATACGGTTCAAGATGATACGACGGTCCATTTCCAACTGAGTTTCCCCCGGACCACGAAGACCTACCGAACCTTTACCGCCACCGGCACCTGAACCACCACCTTGGCGTTCCAAGTGAGTCCATAGTCGTTGCAAACGAGGAAGCATATACTTATATTGCGCCAGTTCTACCTGTGTCTTCGCATTGGCAGTCTGAGCACGCATGGCAAAGATATCCAGAATCAAGGAAGTACGGTCCAAGATTTTCACTTTCAATTCTGCTTCAATGTTACGAATCTGCTTAGCTGAAAGCTCATCATCAAAGATGACCATACCGATTTCGCGTTCTTCCTCCTCTTCGGCACGGATATAGTCACGGATTTCTTCCAATTTACCCTTACCCACATAGGTCACCGAATGGGCACAAGGCAATTTCTGCGTAAAACGTCTGACGACCTTCGCACCAGCCGTATGTGCCAGGAACTCCAACTCATCCAGATATTCCGTTGTCTTGCGTTCATCCTGCGTTTGGGTAATCAAACCGACCAATATCGCCGTTTCTACTTTTGCTTCTGATATTACAAATTCCTTCATTGAATCTTGCTGATTGTTAATTTGGGCACAAATATAACAAAATAAAGGCTGACTTTCTTATAAGCCAGCCTTTAATATTCAAATTTCTATGTTAGATTACTTTACATTCAATGTAATACCACCATAATAGAGTTCATAGAAACCGCCTTCGTTCATACCGAATGCATTTTCAATGCGCAAAGCAGCACCCTTGCTGATAACCTTGATGGTCAAATCAGAATAACCAGTTGCAACATCAGGGTCAGCATCATTGAATACTGTCAAAGCAACATTGTTATAACCAATCAACTGACCTTGTGCTACAGTGATTGTTTCATTTTCTACATCCAATACGCCTTCGAAAATGTTGCAACCTACTTCAGCTACAAAACCGTTTTCTGCAAAGTACGGGTCAAGATTCTGAACATAAATCTTAGTAGGATCAGCTGCATCAGCAACCAAAGTTACAGCAAATGTATAGTTAGAACCGAAGTAACTTGTTACAGAAGCAGTATAAGTCTTACCTGTCAACAATTCTGCAGAGAGAGGAGGAGCCTGTGGAGTAGTGATAGAAGAAGCTTCACTATAAACAATTCTATCATCACCCAAGAAAGCATACGCCTTTACACTATAAGTAGTCTGTTCTGCAAGACCAGAAAGTGTCATTTCGAATGTAGAAGCGATATTATCTACAGTATAAATCTTAGCATCTGAGAAATCAGCTGCTGTAGCTACCATAAAACCAGCTTCTACAACTCCTTCTACGGCACTGAGCGAACCTGCCACTGATGCAGAAGCATAATCAAGAGCTGTTGCGCTTGCCATTGATACAGAAGGAGTGTTAGCCAATGCATGTTGTGCATCGATTACTGCCTTGTCATCCATCTCGTCGTAACAGCCAGTCAAAGCTACTGACAATGCCAAACAAGGGATTAATGTTTTGAATATATTTTTCATACTTGATAATTCTTTAAATGATTAAAGTGGATTCTGATCTTCTTCGTTGATCAAGTCATTTTCCTGAATTTCAGACAAAGGAATCTGATAATACCAACGCTTGTCACGTGCAGGAACTACGATATCATAACCAGCCAAGTGGTTGTTACCTTCGTAAGCACGGTCTGTACCCTTGTTCAAACGCTTCAAGTCATAGTATGCGAAACCTTCACCCCACAACTCGATACGACGCTGCAAGTGAATATCGTCTACTGTTACAGAAGCCTTGTTCCAACCCGGCTGACGTACATCCATCAACACCTTCAAAGCTTGAGCAGCCTTAGCACCATCGCCCATGTGAGCGTAAGCTTCAGCTTCGATCAATACCATTTCAGCAGCACGCATGTACATGTAGTTATCTGTCCAGTCGTCTACGTGACCAAACTTCACACTAGCATACGGCATCTGAGCAGCAGATGTCGGCTGGGTAGCATCACCTTCCGGACCATTGAACCATGCCTTACGGAGGTCAGCGTCTGGAATCATGCTATACAAACGAGCGTCAATCAAACGTGGAGCATAACCGATACCGGCATAACCCGGAGCAATGTTTGAAATCATTGAGAAGAATGATGCGTATGTAGTCTGAGTTTCAGTAGTATGAGCAAAACCCCACATCCATTCTACGTTGTTAACAGTCACGAAACCATCATACAAACCTGAAGCATTAGCAGGCATCAACGAATAACCCTGACGAGCCTTGCTAGCAGCATTGGCAGCATCTTGCCACTTGTTTGCCAACAAATAGTAACGAGCCAAGATACCGTTTGCTACACTGGCATCAATATAGTTCTTGTTCGGACGCTTGTAACCAGCTTCCAAGTTTTCAACAGCAGCAATCAAGTCCTTTTCAATCTGAGCCATGATATCGCCTACTGTGTTACGACCCGACAAAGCTGTAATTTCTTCAGCTGTATAACCATCAGCTTCAGTCAAAATCAAAGGTACACCTGGAGCACTTGCATTTACAGTACCGTCTTCGTTAGAAGCGAATTGATACAACTGAATCAAGTGCAAGTAAGACAAGCCACGGATAGCCAAAGCTTGACCAAGCAAACCCTTCTTGTCCACAGTATCACCACCGTCTGGATACAAACTGATGATTTCATTTGACTTTGCAATCATGGTATAGAAGTTCAACCAGTGACAACGGGTACGGCGATAAGCTTCCTGATGGTTGTCCATCTGATAGTCGTAGTTGAACCAGTGTGAAGAAGCCATTACGATGTCTCCACTCATCATGTCTGTTGCATGAAGAGAACCCATGTAACCGAAATCGTCGTGCGCACCACTACCTGTCTGGCTATAAGTCACCATCCATGACCACATACCGTTCAAGAACACGTCCGGATTTTTAGCAGCAGCTTCACCAGCAGCTTCCGAATCCAGATAGTCTGTATATTCTGTTTCAAGGAATGAATCGCTACAGGAAGTCAAACCTGCAAGAGCGATCATACTTGCTGCGATATATTTTGTAAATTTCATATATGTCCTTTTTTAAAAGTTTGATAGTTTATTAAAGAGTCAAGTTCAAACCGATAGAATAAGTGCTCAATGCAGAGTAGCTGAAGTTTGTAGAACCTGTAAAGTCGTAACGAGGATCCAAACCCTTACGCTTAGACTGCAACCAGATGTTGTCACCTGTCAAATAGATACGCAACTTTTCGATACCAGCCTTCTGCAACCAAGTCTTCGGCAAGCTGTAACCCAAAGTTACGTTACGCAAGCTGAAGTAAGAAGCATCTGTCAAATAGAAGTCAACATAGTTACCCTGACTGATAGACTGTGTCTGAATCTGATAACCCAAAGCCGGGATGTTTGTATCGGTGTTAGTCGGAGTCCAACGGTTGAACATATCCTTGTGGAAGTTCTGACCGGCATCACCGGTAGTCATCAATCCTGCATAGCTGCTATCATAAACATAACCACCCAATTGGAAGGCTGTCTGGACTGTCAAGTCGAAACCGTATGCTTCCACTGTAGTAGAAAGACCACCTACGAAATCTGGAATTGAAGTCTTGCCTGACTGACGACGAGTAGCTTCAGCAATGTTGCTTGTAGTTTCAATCACGCCAGTCTCGTTACCATTGTCATCTGTCAAGTACTTGTTGTACAAAGGCTTACCATTTGATGGGTCTACACCTGCGTATTCGTATACATAGAAGTCATACAAAGAGCCACCAATCTTTCTCCAATACAAACCAGACTGATAACCATCAGGATACTTGTCAGCAGGCTTAGAGATAGGCAACTTGGTCAACTCGTTCTTGTAGTGAGTACCGTTCAAAGCTACATTCCACTTGAAGTTGTCAGTATCAAAGATATTAGCGTTCAATTCAAATTCAATACCTGTATTCTTCATATCCATTTCATTACGGTAGATACCAGAAGGGCTACCTTGTGATGGAGGAAGTGGAGAATAATACAACATGTCCTTGGTTTCCTTGATGAAGAAGTCAACATTGAAATCCAACCAGTTCCAAAGACCCAACTCGAAACCTGCGTTGAAGTTGTTACTCTTTTCCCAAGTCAAGTCCTTGTTACCACGCAATACCTTAGTAAATGCAGGCTGACCATCTACACGTTCTACAGCATAAAGGTCAGAATAGTTATGATAGTAACCTACGTTATCGTTACCCTGAGTACCGTAAGATGCCTTCACCTTCAAGTTGTCCAACCATTCAACATCCTTCAAGAAAGATTCTTCCTTCGCTCTCCAAGAAGCACCTACTGCCCAGAAGCTACCCCAACGGTTATCAGCGTGGAAACGTGAAGAACCGTCACGACGGTAAGAACCAGTCAAATAATACTTGTCAGCATAGTCGTATTCCAACTTACCGAAATAACCTTCCAAAGCATATTCAGCAGTGTAGCTAGTCAAACCTTGGTATTGAGAAGCGTTGCTGAAGTCCGGGTTAGTCGGGTCAGCAAAGTTAGTCATGTGACCTTCCAAATACTTGTACTTGTCATTCTTGGTTTCGTGACCCAACAATACAGAGAAGTTGTGTTCACCGAATTCATGGCTCCAGTTCAACAATTGGTTGAGGTTCAATGCACCACGACGGCTAGTGTAGTTATAACCACGACCACCTACAGCAGCAGCGTCACCACCAATCGGAGTTGTAAACTGAGTATTAGTGTTGTTGAACACGTCGTATGCAACGTTCAATGTAAACTTGAAGTCGTTCAAGAAGTTGGCTTCGAAGTAACCACGAGTACTCAAGTTGTCGGCCATGTACTTGTTCAAGCTTTCAGCAGCAGTAGCGTAAGGATTCTGTTCAGCAGCATACGGACGAACGTATTCAGTACCGAAGTCGTAACGTACGTTACCCTTTTCGTCGTACATCAACTGACCGTTTGCATCGTACAAATAGATAGGATAGATAGGAGCAATGTTCTGAGAGAACATAAAGATGTTCGAGTAGTTACCACCTTCAGAACCGAACGATTCACGGATAGTGTTAGCATATGCAAGGTTACCACCTACACGGAAATGCTTACCGATGTTCTGGTCTACCTTTACACGAGCAGAGATACGGTCGAAACCTGAACCTACCATGTAACCTTCATCCTTCAAGTAACCCAAAGAAGCGTATGCCTGAGTCTTGTCATTACCACCAGAGATGTTGATGTTGTATTCCTGACGAGAACCGTTTTCAAACGGATCCTTTGTCCAATCGTCATTCCACTTTTCAGTAGTGGCTGCAGGGTTCAACTTACCTGTAGTCGGGTCAATCAACTGATTGTCTGCTACACCAGCAAACTTGTTGTACTTCACCAACTTACCAATCAAGTTCTGAGCAGCATATTGGCTAGCAGCAGCATAGCCCATAGAAGGAGCCAATGAGTTACGGTATGATTCATACTGCATTTCATACCATTCGCCGGCATCAGTGATGATGTCGTAGTTACCTACGCCACGAGCATTGAAACCATAACGAGCTTCGAAGTTGATTCTTGGCTTGCCGCTCTTGCTACCCTTAGTAGTAATCATGATAACACCGTTAGAACCACGGGCACCGTACATAGAGTTGGCAGCAGCATCCTTCAATACTGTCAAAGATTCGATATCCTGAGCTGAGATAGAGTTCAAAGAACCTTCGTAAGGCACACCGTCCACAACAATCAACGGTTCCTGGCTAGAAGAAATAGAACCGATACCACGGATACGGATGCTTGCGCTTGTACCAGGAGAACCTGATTCAGAAGAAATCTGCACACCTGCTACAGCACCTTCCAAAGCCTTTGACACGTTAGATACTTGCATCTTTTGAATCTTGTCACCACGCATAGTAGCTGCAGAACCTGTAAATGAAGATTTCTTAGCAGTACCATAAGCTACGACCATGACTTCATCAAGCACTTCAGTATCCGGCTTCAAAGCAATACTCAATACTGGCTTGATTTCTACTTCCTGAGTGCGCAAACCGATGAACGAAACCATCAAAGTCTTCGCGGAACTTGGCACGTTTGTCAACGTAAACTTACCGTCCATGTCAGTAACGGTACCTGTTGTAGTACCCTTTACCAAGATAGAGGCGCCAACTACAGGTAAACCATCTTCTTCCGAAATAACTGTACCAGTTACCTTCGAGATCTGTGCGTTTACCAGACCTATACCCATGACGATACAGGCCATTAACAGCATCAATTTTCTTTTCATAAAAATTCTCTCTTAAAGTTTAACTTTACATTAATAGATATTAATTCACTCTAACAAACGGCAAAGATATTAATATTCTTTTAAAATTTGAACCAAATTGGACAAAAAACGATAAAAAAAGCACATTTATATGCAATTTCGGGGATTCTGACGACGAATCAATCAATGATTTTACCGTATTTTTGAATGTAGTTACCACAATTATTCACATAAATAGTAAATAAAGCATGAGAAAAATCAGCTATCGTCCTGTTTATAACCGGAAAAAGCAATTGAATGCACAAGACAAGGCCCTTCTACAAATAGAAGCCTATCTGGAAAGGAGAAAAATCTATTTTTCCACCCACATTTATCTGACTCCTGAACAATGGGACGACAAGAGAAAAATAGTCAAGCACCACCCGAACGCGGAGAGCCTTAACTATAAAATCAAAGAATTCATCTTTGCATTGGAAGAAAAAGAATTGTCCATCTGGAAAGATGGTAGAACAATAACTCTCAAAGGCTTGAAAGATGAATTCAATTCCACAACGTCAAAATCCTTCTTGACTTTCATCAAAGAAGACATCGAATCCTCCCAAGCGAAAGAAAGTACCAAGCGCAACCGGATGACCACTTATTCATTATTATCCAAATTCAGAAGTCATATAGAATTTAAGGAATTAACGCCCCGGCTAGTATGTGATTTTGAGAAGTTCCTATACGGCAACCAATTCAAGACCAACACGGTCGCCAAGCACATGAAGCATTTCAAAGCTTTTGTGAATTCTGCCGTAAACCAGGACTACCTAGACTTCAGTGCTTACCCATTCAGACATTATCACATAAAAATGTCTGAAACAAAACATACGTTCTTAGTGCCAGAAGAACTGGAGAAGTTGGAAAACCTGGAGTTAACAGGGCGCCATACTCGGTTAGCACCTTCTCTAGACGCTTTCCTGTTTTGTTGTTACACTGGACTGAGATATTCAGACTTCGTGAACTTATCCGAGAAGAACATCGTCACTATAGACAAGAAACCATGGCTTGTCTTCAACACGATTAAGACCGGAACTGAAGTAAAACTACCTTTGACCTTCCTATTCGAAGGTAAAGCCTGGAAATTATTGCGTAAGCATAAAGGACATTTGAGCGAATTCTTCTCCATCAAGCCCAATTCGACCGTCAACAAAGAATTATTACGTATCAGAAAGATAGCCGGCTTAGAAAAACATTTTTCCTTCCACTCGGCACGCCATACCAACGCTACCTTATTATTATATAAGGGAGCCAACATCACAACCGTCCAAAAACTACTCGGTCACAGGAATGTTACAACTACTCAAATCTACAGCGAAGTCATGGGAACCACCATCATCAAGGACCTAAAGAAGTGCTCCAAAGGATAAAGCACTTCCTCTGTCGGTAGAACACTAGTAGCGCAATCAAGCTGATACAGGTACCCAATGAAAGGCCATACTTCTCTACACGATAAGACGTATGGTCTTTCAGCGCATTACCGTACAATGAATAAGTTCCGCGAATACTAAGAATACAGCATCCATGTATCAATGACAAAAAAAATCGCCGTCTTATTTCCAAGACGGCGATTTTCTTATTTCACTTCAATGACCAAATAGCGAGATACACTCCAGAACTTATTAGGATTGGTGATAACCAATGTCAATTGACCCTTATCATCCTTTTTCAATTCGTATGTACCTTCCGGATGAGCCGTCAACAACTTGGCATCCTTCGAATACAACTTAATTTCCTTGTCTGTACGGATATCAATCTGTGTAAAATAGTTCTTATTGAAATCATCATCCTGCAAAACCTTTGTCTTTTGGAGGAACTTCTTAGAGATAATCTTCTGATCCTTCAACTCCGACGAAGTACCAAAGACGAACCATGCAGCATTCAACGCCTTGTCTTGAGTAGCTACCGTAGCAGCTTTTGCTTGATTTTCAGCTACCAAATCGTTAACATGCTGATTCAAACCGGCAACCGCATCATCCAATTCGGCTATGCGAATGTTCTTTGACGCCAATTCTGTCTGCAATGTTTCTATCTGTTGAGTCTTTGCTTCCAACTCTTCCTTCAAATTAGCAATCGCCTTCTTCAATTGCGCTGAAGCATATTTACTATTGTTCAACTGCTTTTCCAATTCAGCAATACGGTCCCGATTGCTCTGCAATTTTTCAGTGATAAAACGGATATCATCACGAATCTTTTGAGCTGCAGAAGCACCTTCCATTGAACCATTCTGCAAATCCACACGATTTTCAGCTTCATTGATCAAACGGAAACCTTCCTGCACTTCGTTAAAGGCTTGCATAATACCTTCCAATTCTGCATCACGTTCTGCCAAAGCCACATTCAACGAATCGTTTTCGGCTTTCAAGTTCTTATTACGCTGCATTTCACCACAAGAGGACATCAAGGCCACTCCTACCAATAAAAATAAAATCTTTTTCATAAGCATTGTGTTTTATTTATTTAGTCAGTCTTCTTTTCCACCTAAAATGATAACAATTTCGCCACGAGGTTCGTTGGCTTGGAAATGTGCGATAACTTCCGTTAACGTTCCACGTACACTTTCCTCGTGTATCTTCGATATTTCCCGACAGACCGACACTTGTCGTTCAGCACCGAAGTATTCCGCAAATTGCGTCAAAGTCTTCACCAAGCGATAGGGCGATTCATAAAAAATCATCGTCCGTGTTTCCTCCTGAAGCGAAACCAAACGAGTCATACGGCCTTTCTTCTGAGGAAGGAAACCTTCGAAGCAAAAACGGTCATTAGGAAGTCCCGATGACACGAGCGCCGGCACAAAAGCCGTTGCACCCGGCAAACACTGCACTTCGATACCATTTCGCACGCACTCACGGACCACCAAAAAGCCTGGGTCGGAAATACCCGGAGTACCGGCATCCGATATCAAGGCAATGGTTTCTCCCGCCTTCAACCGGTTTACAATACCTTCCACCGTCTTGTGTTCATTGAACTTATGATGCGATATCATGGCATTCTTGATTTCAAAATGCTTCAATAGAATACCCGACGTACGTGTATCTTCCGCCAATATCAAATCCGCCTCCTTCAAAACACGGATGGCACGGAAGGTCATATCTTCCAAATTTCCTACCGGAGTAGGCACGACGAACAATTTTCCCATTTCTTGGTTTTTCCTTTTATTCGGGACAAATGTAAGAAGAAAGTCGTATATTTGCAACGATTGAAACTTAATTATTCCAAACCATGCTAGAAAAGAAAATCACATTCGACAGCTTCATCCGAGGAATCATCAGTATCCTTATTATAATAGGTATACTCTATCTGGTGAATTATCTGAGCAGCGTACTGCTTCCTTTCTTCATCGCATGGCTGATTGCATACATGACGTACCCCATGGTAACCTTTGTGCAATATAAATTAAAGGTAAAGAACCGGACCGTCTCCATCATTCTCGTCATGCTTGCATTACTGATATTGTTGACACTCACTTTCGTCGTGCTCTTCCCTCCCATCATCGAAGAGTTCGGGAAGCTGAAGGGTGTTCTTTCTACTTATTTTGTAGAAGGTTCCAAACAAGCCGCCATACCAGGTACTGTTGCCAACTTCATCAAAGAACATATCAACATGATACAATCGTCTTTGAACGAAGAGAACATAAGTAACATGGTCCGCAGCATTCTTCCTAAGGCATGGAACATTTTCACCCAATCGGTGAATCTGATTGTAAGCATATTTGCCGCTTTCATCGTCTTGCTCTATACCTTTTTTATATTATTGGATTACGAAACCATTGCTACCGGTTGGATTGGATTGGTCCCGATGAAATACCGGGAAATGACCACCCGAATTGTGAATGACGTGAAGGATGGCATGAACAAATATTTCCGCGGTCAAGCGTTGGTCGCTTTTTCTGTTGGTGTATTGTTCAGCATCGGTTTCATCATCATCGACTTCCCGCTAGCCGTTGGTTTCGGCTTGTTCATCGGTTTGCTGAATATGGTTCCCTACCTACAATTGATTGCCTTAGTACCTACTGTCCTATTGGCTTTGCTGAAAGCCGCAGACACTGGAACCAATTTCTGGTGGATACTGACAGGGGCACTGATTGTATTCTGTGTAGTACAAGTGATACAAGACACCATCATCGTACCGAAAGTTATGGGAAAGATTACCGGTTTAAACCCAGCAATCATCCTATTATCCTTATCCATATGGGGAGCACTGATGGGCATTGTCGGTATGATTATCGCTCTTCCATGTACTACCATCATTCTGTCTTATTATAAAAGGTATATCAAGAAACAAGAAAACGGCTGAGACATTTGCACATTTCATAAAAAGGAAGTACCTTTGCACCCGCAATTCGAAAGAATGCATCTAAGGTCTGATTCGCTAGCTCAGCAGGTAGAGCACAACACTTTTAATGTTGGGGTCTTGGGTTCGAGCCCCAAGCGGATCACTG
>SUXY01000018.1 GCA_015060705.1 Bacteroides sp.
GGTGGTGTTGATGTTCGTCGTATCGAAAACAAGCTCGGTATCCACGGTTCTCCGACTTGCGAATTGGTGTACAAGAATGCCAAGGCTGAACTTTGCGGTGACCGCAAGCTCGGTTTGATTAAGTACGTAATGGCTTTGATGAACGGTGCTCGTTTGGGTATCGCCGCCCAGTCGGTAGGTTTGAGCCAAGCAGCTTATAACGAAGGTTTGGCATACGCCAAGGATCGTAAGCAGTTCGGTAAGGCTATCATCGAATTCCCGGCTGTATACGACATGCTTTCTATCATGAAGGCGAAGCTCGATGCCGGTCGTGCATTGTTGTACCAAACTTCTCGCTACGTAGATATCTACAAGGCATTGGATGACATCGCCCGTGAACGCAAGCTCACTCCGGAAGAACGCCAGGAACAGAAGCGTTATGCGAAGTTGGCCGATGCGTTCACTCCGTTGGCTAAGGGTATGAACTCAGAATACTGTAACCAGAACACTTACGACTGTATCCAGATTCATGGTGGTTCAGGTTTCATGTTGGAATATGCTTGTCAGCGTATCTACCGTGATGCCCGTATTACTTCTATCTACGAAGGTACCACTCAGTTGCAGACTGTAGCCGCTATCCGTTACGTGACTAACGGTGCTTACTCACAGACTTTGCAAGAATACGGCATGTATCCGGTAAGTGCAGAAATGCAACCGTTGCAAGACCGCATCAAGAGCATGGTAAGCAAGTTTGATGCTTGTACCAATGCGGTGAAGGAAGCTGCCAACCAGGAATTACTCGACTTTGTGGCTCGTCGCTTGTACGAAATGGCTGCTGTTTGTGTGATGTCACACCTCATCATCCAGGATGCAACCAATGCTCCTGAAATGTTCAGCAAGTCGGCTTTGGTTTATGTAAACTATGCAGAAAGCGAAGTAGAAAAGCACTTCAATTTCATCCGCAAGTTCACAGCCGAACAGCTTGACAATTATCGTCAATAATCATCATAAAAAAGGGTTGCTTTTAAAAGCAGCCCTTTTTATTTCATTGTTTTCCGATAACCCGAAGAAGTCATGACACCAATCAACTCTCCTTCTTCATCCGTGATACGCACCTCGATGAAAGGGATGCGATGATGATTGAACACCTCCACCGCCTCAGCATATACATATCCTTCCTTGGCTGAGCGTAAGAAGGTAATGTTCGCATTGACCGATAAGGTCAGTTGGTCATGGCTATTGGCAGCTGCCGCAAAGGCCAAATCTGCCAAAGTGAACAACGCTCCACCTTGACAGACTCCTCCAGCATTGAGATGCTCTTCCGTAACCAGCATCCTGGCTTTGGCATAACCCGGCTTTACTTCCAACAACTCTACACCAGCATTAGCCGCAAAGCGGTCAGCTATAAAGAATTCCTTGTATTTTTCCATACATTTATCGTATTGTAACCATCGTCGCTCCAAACCCATATTCACGGAAAGAAGCATCCTGACTCTGGTAATTCTTGTACTTATACTTCAATTCCTGCAACAAGGCTTTGCGAAGCACCCCATCCCCCTTGCCATGGATGAAGACAATCTTCTGACCTTTCTTATTCTTGTACTCATCAAGAGTCTTGCGGAATACATCGAGTTGATAATTCAAGATTTCTCCGTTGCTCATACCAGCAGTGGTATCAAGCAATTCATGGGCATGAAGGTCTACTTCCACTATTGCATTGTCCTTCGGCTTCTTGACTTCCGGCTTACGGGCAGGCTGCATGTCCTCACGTTTCTTGGTCAACAACGCCTCCTTGATGTCCTCGCCTTTCAGAAAAGTCTGACGAGCAGGAACATCGTCCTTCACGATGTCATAAATGAGCGAAGGTTCTTCGAAGAAGTCGCTTTCGCGGAAGGTATGAAGCTTATAGAACTTCACCGTATCGATGCGGAGCTCTACCGATACGGCCGGCTTCAGCATGAAACTCTTGTCGTCCTTGAAAGCCAACACTTGTACGGCCACATGCTCCAACTCGTTGAGGATACTCTTCTCGAATTCCTCAATGAAGAATTTGGTGTTCGGTGCTACCGTACCGTGACTACGAACCCGCCAATTATGACCTTCCGCAGTCAGATAAGTATAGACCACCGTATAGTTACTGTCATTAATTAGATAGGCATCAAAAGCAGTCGATGAAATCGCCTTGATGTCTTGCGGAACGAAACCCAACATTACATTCAGGATATCTCCTCCCTTGCGCTCCGGCTGACGATACGTAATGGGACGTTCTTCTTCCTTCGGTTTCGCTTCCGGCTTCGGTGCTACCGGCTTACGCTTGATGTTATAGTCATCAGTTTCAATCACCACACATTCACGCATCGGCATCGGGATATCGAAACCGTCTTCGTCCTGCACCAATACCGTATCCTTTCCTTGAAATCCACTCACAATACCGCCTCCCACTTCACTGAGGAAGCGCACTTTATCTCCTATTTTCATTGTCTTTTCTTTTTAGTTTACGCAAAAGTACCGATATTTGCGCAAAATTCGACAAGAATGGAACAGAAAGATACCAAACATATCAAAATTAGCGAGTTCAACTACCCGTTGCCGGATGAACGGATAGCCAAGTTTCCTTTATCAACACGCGACGAGTCGAAGTTGTTGGTGTATCGCCACGGCGAAGTGAGCGAAGACCGATTCACCTCCCTCCCTTCCTACTTAGAACCGGGCGAGATGATGGTATTCAACAATACCAAGGTGATTCAGGCCCGTCTGCATTTCCGCAAGGAAACGGGTGCCCTCATCGAGGTGTTTTGCTTGGAACCAATTGCACCGAACGACTATGTGCTATCTTTCCAACAAACCAAGCAATGCAGTTGGCTGTGTATGGTAGGTAACTTGAAAAAATGGAAAGAAGGAACCTTGAAGCGCGAAGTGGAAGTGAAAGGTCGTACCATTGTCTTAACGGCTACCCGTGGTGAATGTCGGGGTACCAGTCATTGGGTGGATTTTGCTTGGGACGACGAATCACTGACCTTTGCCGATGTACTGGAAGCCGTGGGCGAACTCCCTATCCCTCCATACTTGAACCGTGAGACACAGGAAAGCGACAAGAAGACCTACCAAACGGTATATTCCAAGATCAAAGGATCGGTTGC
The DNA here is from genome assembly GCA_015060705.1 of Bacteroides sp. GTDB lineage: Bacteria > Bacteroidota > Bacteroidia > Bacteroidales > Bacteroidaceae > Phocaeicola. The sequence continues at coordinate 3,120 of SUXY01000018.1, forward strand.
AGCTCCTACTGCCGGACTACATTTCACCGAACGGGTATTGAAAGCCCTCGACGAACGGGGCATCGACCGCGAAGAACTGACGCTCCACGTAGGAGCCGGTACCTTCAAGCCCGTCAAGAGTGAAGAAATCGAAGGTCACGAAATGCATACGGAATACATTTCGGTAAACAAGCGCACCATCGAGAAGCTGATTGCACACGGCGGTCAAACCGTAGCGGTAGGTACGACTTCCGTCCGCACCTTGGAGAGCCTATATTATATAGGTATACTCATCAGCCTCAACCCGGAAGCCAATCAGGAAGAGTTACACGTGAAGCAATGGATGCCTTACGAGCCACACCCTGCCCTAACTCCGGTAGAATCGTTGCAATGCATCCTCGACTATCTGAACCGTCACGATATGGAGGCCTTGCACACCTCAACACAAATCATCATCGCCCCGGGCTATGAGTACAAGATAGTGAAGAAGATTGTTACCAACTTCCACCAGCCACAAAGTACCTTGTTGCTGCTTGTTTCGGCATTTGTGAAGGGGGATTGGAAGAAGATATATGATTATGCACTGAGCCATGATTTCCGTTTCTTGAGTTACGGAGATTCATCACTCCTTATTCCGTAAGATTATGAAGAAAGACAACAACGAAGAAATGTTCCCCATCGTGGACGAACAAGGCAATATACTCAGCGCTGCCACCCGTGGCGAGTGCCACAACGGGAGCAAGCTGCTCCACCCGGTAGTACACCTCCATGTATTCAACAGTCAAGGCGAAATCTATCTCCAGAAGCGTCCCGATTGGAAAGACATCCAACCGGGCAAGTGGGATACGGCCGTAGGCGGACATGTCGATTTGGGTGAAAGTGTAGAAATGGCACTGAAACGGGAAGTACAGGAGGAACTGGGTATCACCAATTTCACTCCCGAGCTACTCACCACCTACGTTTTCGAGTCCGAACGGGAGAAAGAATTGGTCTTTGCCCACAAAACCGTGTACGATGACACTATTGCCCCTAGCGATGAATTGGACGGCGGTCGTTTTTGGCCCTTGGACGAAGTCCGTGCACACATCGGCAAAGGTGTTTTTACCCCTAATTTCGAAAGCGAATTCAAAAAATTAGGGTTTTAATCCTTTTTTGATAAAATTTCTGCCTTAATCTATTGTCAATTCAAGAAAAAGCAGTACTTTTGTGTTGTAAAACATAAAACTAGACATTGATATATGTTTTTAAAGGTAGAAAGATTGGTAAATTGGTTGCTCTGTCAGTGGATTGACAACAACCCGGTTGGTGCCTGGGGAATTGGCATCAAGTAAAAGAAGGCGACGGCAAGGGAAAAAGCTCCTGCCGTTTTTTATTTAGGTAGCCCTTTCAAGTATCCGAAGAACTTAGTTCAAACAAGGTATACGGGCGTTTACAATAAGACCATACGTCTTACCCCGATAAGATGCTACGTCTTACTGCGATAAGACCATACATCTTTCAGCGAACGCTCGTATACGTGAAAATGTACGAAATATGTACCTAGGTTCTACCTACAATGAAAGTGCTCCTTACGTTACAAATAGATAAGAAAAAAGACAATATAAAGATTACATGGAGCTTATCTCCATGTAAAGTGAATGAAATATACAAGAAATATGCAAGAATTCTTTGAAAATAATGAAAATAATCCTAAATTTGCGCCCGTATTTAAAAATAGGTATGCAAAAAGAAGCTAAGTTCTTCGGATACTTAGGCCTAACGATATGAATTTTCAAAACAACTATTTATCTATATTTTAAATTAATTTACTAACTTAATCGACTTTTATGAAGATTAAAAACCTAGCTCAAAAGGGTAAGTATGTCTTGGTAGCAAGCATACTTGGAATGGCGACAATCTCTTCGTTCGCTGCTCCTGCAGAACTGGGAGGTACAGAATTGGCTGTTACCCAACAGACTGCAAAAATCAGAGGTACAATCTTGGATGCAAAGAACGGTGAACCAATCATCGGTGCAAACGTTCTTGTAAAAGGTACTACCAATGGTACAATCACAGATTTTGATGGTAACTATGAACTTGAAGCTCCGGTAGGCTCTACTTTGACCGTTTCTTTCATCGGTTACAAGACTATCGAAGTAAAGGCTACTGCTGAAAAACAGACTATTCGTTTGGCCGAAGACACAGAAACTTTGGACGAAGTTATCGTTGTTGGTTATACCACTCAACGCAAGGAAAGCTTGACAGGTGCGATGACTACTGTAAAGAGTGATAAGTTGAAGGACGTAACTACTCCTTCTGTAGAAAATATGTTGAACGGTAAGGTACCGGGCGTATACGTTGCTCCGGGTTCTGGCCAGCCAGGTGCCGGTGGTGCCGTAGTAATCCGTGGTCAGGCTTCATTGAGCGGTACTACACAGCCATTGTGGGTAATCGACGGTGTTATCGTTGGTAGCAGCGCCGGTGACTTAAATCCTGCTGATATCGAAACCATGACCGTATTGAAGGATGCTGCTTCTACAGCCATCTATGGTTCGGATGGCGCCAATGGTGTTATCGTGGTAACTACCAAGAAGGGCCGCGAAGGCAAGATGAATGTAAATGCCTCTGTTAAGATGGGTATCAGCAACGTAAACAACGGTAACTTGGAAGTAATGAACGGTGCAGAATTGTACGATTACTATGCATCTTTCGCTAACGCTAATGAAATCTCATTCACTCGTTGGAATTCAGACCTCCGCAACAGCGACTTCAGCTGGTGGGATTTGGCTACACAGACCGGTTTCACTCAAGATTATCACGTATCCATCTCGGGCGGTTCAGACAAGCTTCAGTCATATTTCTCTTTGGGTTACTACGATGAAACAGGTGCTGTAAAGGGTTATGACTACAAACGTTACAACTTCCGTATGAGAACTAGCTACAAGCCATTCTCTTGGTTGACAATCAAGCCATCTATCAGCGGTTCTCGTCGTGACATCTATGACCAACAGTACTCAGTAACATCTATGTATTCTCAATTGCCATGGGATAGCCCATACGATGAAAACGGCGAATTGGTACCTCACCGTTATACTGGTTGGGTAAATGCTCAGAATACTAACTACTTGTTGGACTACAGCTATGGTAACTATAGCGAATCAACCAACTACGAATTCATGGGTAACCTCGACTTCGATATCCGTATCACAGACTGGTTGATGTTCACTTCTGTCAACAACTACCGTTTGATCAGTTCTTCTTCACACAGCTACACAGACCCACGTTCTAATGCAGGCGTAGGTGTAAAGGGTCGTTTGTATGAATACCGTGGCGAAACAGTACGTCGCTTGAGCAACCAAAACTTGGTTGTAAACAAAGCTTTCGGCAAGCACTCTATCAACGGTCACATCTCATTCGAGTTTAATGATTATAGAGGCAAAAGCTTTGCCGGTAACGGTACAGGCTTCCTTCCTGGTTTCCAAGTAATGGACGTAACATCTATTCCAGAATCTATCGGTGGTGGTATTACAGAATGGGCTAAGATATCTTATTTTACAAAATGGAACTATACATACGATAACAAATACATGGGCGAAGCAATGATTCGTCGTGATGGTGCTTCCAACTTGGGTACCAATGCACAATATGGTAATTTGTTCTCTGTATCTGGTGGTTGGATTATCAACCGTGAAGAATGGTTCGATGCTGACTGGGTGGACAACTTGAAGCTCCGTGCATCTTATGGTTCTGCAGGTAACCGTCCTGGCTCAATCTATCCTCAGTACGACTTGTATTCAGCATCATCTAGCTACAACGAACAAGCTGGTGCATTGATTTCTGTAATCGGTAACAAGGACTTGACTTGGGAAAAGACATTCACAACCGGTATCGGTGTAGACGCTTCGTTCTTCAACAACCGTTTGCACATGGTATTCGATTACTATATCAAGAATACTGATAACATCATTTTTAACGTTCCCGTAACAGGTTTGACAGGTGTAACTTCTATCTACAAGAACATCGGTAAGATGCGCAATAGCGGTTTCGAACTTTCTATCGGTGGTGACATCATCCGTACTCAGGACTTGACTTGGAATGTAGAAGCTAACATTTCTCACAATGCAAATGAATTGAAAGACCTTTATGCACAGAAGCAAGCTGATGGTAGCTTTGCAGTAGTTCCGGTAATCATCAGCGACGGTAGTAGCATTGCCGGTACTATCAACCGCCGTTTGGAAGTAGGCGAGCCTATCGATACTTACTATGGTAAGGAATGGGCTGGCGTAAACCCTGAAAACGGTGCTCCAATGTGGTACAAGAATGATGCCAATGGCAACAAGGTAACTACTTCTAACTATTCAGAAGCTGGCTACTACAAGCTTGGTACTGCTAACCCGAAACTCTTCGGTGGTTTCTCTACATCATTGATTTGGAAGAATTTCGATTTGAACGCTGTATTCGGTTATTCAATCGGTGGCCAAATCTACAACTACTCTCGTCAGGAATATGACTCTGACGGTACTTATACAGACCGTAACCAAATGAAGTTGCACGATGGTTGGAACCGTTGGGAAAAGCCAGGCGATATCGCTACTCACCCGGTTGCTAAGTACAACAACTCAGATAAGGGTAACTCGGCTTCTTCACGTTACTTGGAAGATAGCGACTACTTGAAGTTGCGTTCATTGTCTTTGGGTTACAACTTCAACTTGAAGCAATATGGTATCCAGAACTTGCGCGTTTCTTTGTCGGGTGAAAACTTGTTCACTTTGACAGACTACTCAGGTGTTGACCCTGAAATCCCGGCTTCTAGCGGTTCTGTCATGGGTACAGCAGGCGCTAGCGTTTATCCAACAGTACGCCGCTTCATGCTCGGTCTTAATGTAACATTCTAATCCAAAAAAGAAACAAACAATGAAAAAGATATTAACCATTGCATTTGCAGCAGCTGCCTTGACAGCTTGTGATATTGAAAGATTGCCGTATGGCTCTATGTCAGCAGAGCAAATCACCAGCGATCCTTCTGCATCTCTCGATGCGTTGATGAACGGTGTATATGCACAGTTGAAAACATGGTCAGACCCAATGCACCGTTGTGGTGAATACGCTGGCGACAACATGATGATTCGTGGTAGCTCTACCGATGCTTTCTTCGAATTCATTTCTTACTCTCGTACTCCGAACAACTATCGTTTGCAGAACTTCTGGGACTATGGTTACAAGGGTATCGCACAGGCTTCTAACATCATCAACATGATTGAAGAAGGTCAAAGTGCAGAAATCGACAACAAATTGGGTGAATGTTACTACGTACGCGGTATGCTCTACTTCTACTTTGTACGTGCATACGGTCGTCCATACTACCAGGCTCCAGACAAGAACCTCGGTGTACCTATCGTAAACGGTACTCCTGAAAACGTAATGGGTGACTTGTTCTTGGAAGACCGTGCTACCGTTCACGAAACTTATATGCAAGCTATCAACGACTTGAAGAAGGCAGAAAGCTTGATGACTATCGACAAGGGGGCTGCTTACGCTTCAAAGGCTGCTGCTCAAGCTATGTTGTCACGTGTTTATTTGTACATGAGTGGTACTTACGAAAATCCGAATACTCAATATGCTCAGTTGGCAGTAGAATATGCTGATAAGGTAATCAACTCTGGCAACTACTCTTTGTTGAGCCGTGAAGATTTTATGAAGTACAACACTTTCACGCCGGAAAACAATGCAGAATCTATCTTCGTTGTTAAGCGTGTAGCTTCTGAATTCTCTGGTTATGACCACTACTATGGTGTAGGCGGTATGTACGCTAACATCGGTGGTATGGGTTGGGGCGAAATGTTCGCCAGTGCTAAGTACATCGATTTGTTGAACGAAACAGGCCGTAACGACTGGCGTCCAGACAACTATAAAATTGTAGATGCTCGTGCTGCGTTCATCGAACCGACTTATCGTGCAGACCACCAGTTGGTATTCCGTTTCATCAAGAGAGACTCTGAAACTGTAGAAAACTACGCTCAGTTCAATGCAGTAAAGAATGGTACTACTGTAACTTGTACAGATGCTGAAGGTGCTTCTTATACATTGACTCCGGTTAGTGAAGAAGAAGAAATCTACACTATCGAATACCAAGGTGCAACTTACGAAGGTGTATTGGACTACTTCATCAATTTGAACCGTGTATATCCACAGTTCTACATCACTAAGTGTTCTCGTGAAGGCGAAGATTCTCACTTGCATTCACCAGTTATCAGCCGTTTGGGTGAAATCTACTTGAACCGTGCAGAAGCTTACGCTAAGTTGGGTCAATACTCTAACGCATTGGCAGACTTGAACACTATCCGTGAACGTTCAATCGTAGGTGGCGGTTATGCTTCTTTGGATGCCAGCAACGCTGGTGACTTGATTGACAAGGAACGTCAGTTGGAATTGGCATACCAAGCAGAACGTAGCTACGACGTATTCCGTAACGGTAAGCCATTGGATCGTTCATTCCCTGGTCCTCACAACCAGGCTGAAATTGTAGAAGCTAGCGACTATCGTGTAACTTACTACATCCCACAAAACGCTATCAACGCTTATCCGGGTACTTTGACTCAGAACCCGACTGATAACAGTGGCGTTATCTTGAACTAAGAATTAGTTTTTAACATAGATTTAGTTTCCGTCCCCATTGGTTAGGTTCCTTCCCTACCAATGGGGATTTTTCTTTTTTAGTAAATTCTACTCCGCACCATACACTACTTTAAAAATAATCATTACTTTTGCAATATATTATCAACTATTGTTTAACCTCTTAATGAATACAGCTAAATGGGTAGATTCATTAATCCCTTCACCGATTGGGGATTCAAACACATATTCGGTAGAGAAGTGTCGAAAGACATCTTGATAGAGTTTCTGAACGATTTGCTGCAAGGCGAACGAGTGATTAAAGACCTCCGCTTCCTTAACAATGAGGGACAACCCGAACAAAAAGAATTGAGTTTTGTGACAAGTTAAGACAAATCTATATCGAACTTCCTTATTTCATCAAGAAAGAAGAGGAATGCGAAACAGATTTTGAACGTTGGATTTATGTACTAAAGTATATGGAAGTATTGGAACGTATGCCTTTTAAAGGCCGCAAGGCTGTCTTCGACCGCTTGGAGCAAATGGCCTCCAAAGCGAATATGACTGTGGCAGAACGCCAACAGTATGAAGAGGAATGGAAGAATTGGAATGATTATTACAATACCTTGGATTATGCCAAGAAAGAAGGGTTGGAAGCAGGATACGCCGAAGGCCTACAGATTGGTATGGAGAAAGGTATAGCGGAAGGCATGGAGAAAGGTATGGCGGAAGGAATAGAGAAAGGAATGGCGGAAGGAATGGAAAAAGGAATCATTCTTACCGCCCGGAATCTGAAACAAGCAGGCATATCCAAGAAAATCATCGCACAAACGACCGGACTTTCAACAGAAGAAATTGATCAACTTTAATACAAAAAAGTAGGGTGTGTCATTGGACACACCCTATTCTTTTACCATCCGCTTGTACAGCATACACTTCCACATCATCATCAAACGGTATGGAAGCAGGTACGGAGAATTTAAACTTATTGGAGAAATAGACCAATCGGCCTGCCTTGTACAATTCAAAAGCCACCGCTTCAGTACCATTCTTGAGTTCAATAATCTGCCCATTACGGGTATGCGTAATCGTCTGAGTGATTTTTTGATTTTCCTTGAACTGGGTATAATAACCCACATCAGCCGGTTCTACGTCCAGACCTACATCCCCAGCCTTACGGTCTTCCAAATAATAGAAAGGAGCTGCCTTCTTAGGGAACGATGCCATGTATGCCTTAGCCTCATCAATCATCTCCTGAGTAACATGATAGGTCCAATTGCCATACTGTGAATAAGCCACATTATCTACCGGCTTGAAGAAACCCCACATATCGAAAAACTCGGTCAAGTCTTCGTTCGCCACTTTACAGGCTGTCTTGGCAAACAACAATTGTCCGGCCCCCGGATCCGTTTCCACAATACGTGTCTCACGCAATGCCTTGAACATCTCCGGCCAAAAATCAGGCTGATAACCACAACGATGATAGTAATTGAACAACTGCCAATGCATGCGCAAGTGAATCTCGGTTGCTTCATTTTGGTAAACATTTTCACCACCCATATCAAACCATCCATCGCCTTCTATCAAGCGGTACTGGGCCAACTTATCCAACGTCTCCCCACGGGAACAATACTTACCCAACTTATAGAGCGTATAGTTTGCAAACAGATTATTGGAAGATTCCGTACAACTTGGCCAATTAATGGCTCGCTGATGAATGTGACCAATCTCATGAGCCGGTCCCCAGGCATTGTCCTTGGCAGCCATTACATTTTCCTTCAGCAAGATATTCTTTAAATAAGTATACACAAAGCCTACCCGATAATCCGAAGCCCACATGTAACTCCCCTCCGGAGATATAGCAAAGAGGTGATTGTTCATCTGCGAAGGGAAAACATCTTCGATGCCCATCAACTCATGTTGCCAACCCACAATATCGTCCCATAGGCCAATGGCAGAAAGAATATCCTCTGGAACGGCCTCTTGCAACTTGTCCCGGTGAAAATAGAACATCATCCGTTCACCACGAACACAGAAATACTTGTAAGAAGATTGAGCAATCAGTTCCTTATACTTCGCATTCGTCTGATGTTTTTTCAAGTCCCAATATCCAGCCACTTCGCCACCTCCCAACGGGATATGAATCTTGATAGGCTTTGCATTCGGAGAAGCCAAATCCGTGTGATAAAGCACAAACAGCATCCCCGCCTGTTTCACCTTGATTTTATTAATGCCCGATTGCAAGAAAAAGGATTCCCCCGAGGCGGCCGTTTGCACATAATCGCCGACTTGTTCTTCGCCTACATTCTGCACACTGACAGGCTGTCCGTATGTATCACCTACCAAAATCAGGATTTCGTCATTCGCCTTCACGGTAATACCTGTAGGGTTGTCCAGCAACGTATACTTTCTGGTCATCAACTTCTCTGCCCACTCTATCGGGTCACTATATGGTTGATATTCCTGTATACGGAACTCCTTCTCGTAATCCGTATATACCTTATCACGGAGATTTCTAGCCAACTTGGCAAAATAAGGCTGCAAAGCTTCAATCGCCTCATCGGTCACACCCGATTTCAAAGCCGAACAAGAAAGATCCGTAAACACCGATAACAGTTCCTCGTCCATGGATGTATTTCGGGTAAAGAACTGCATCTCACTACAACTAACATACGAGTATCCCGTTCCGTCTCCCAGTCCTGTTTTGACCACAAACTTTACCTTAGTAACTCCCTTCAACGTTTCTTTGAGACTGATGCGGCTGGATGCACTCTGCATCTTGAAATCATAAGATCCATAAAGTACATATTCCGATTGGCTTTCCGTTGCTATATACAAATCAAACTCTCCGAAATTGCCATTTCCATTGCGGGTATGATAAACAATATAGTCCATATCCGCTTTCCCATCAAAGAAATATTCCAATGTTACGGGAAATTTGGTACCTGTACCCCAAAGAGAATGGTAATGATTGGACGGATCGGTATCCCCATCCCATGTCTTTTCAATGCCATAACCATTCTGAGCCTCGCTTGCCTGGCCTCCAGTAGGATTAATCAGGATATCACCTTCGATATCCGAAATCATACCTTCTTCTTCCAAAGGAGGAAAATCATCAATAATACTCTCTTCGTTATTGCTACAACCTGTAAAAAGGCAAACCATCAATATCCATGCCCATAATCGAATGTTTTTCATCTTCATCAGTCTTAAGTTTTGTTTGCCGTAAATATATAAAAAAAGAGGCTTTAACCCCTTCTTTTTAAACAGGGATTAAAGCCTCTTAACACTCCTTTTTATTCGGAATTATTTCTTAGCCTTCAAAATCTTTGCAATCTGAGCATCGAGCTTAGCAGCAGCCTTCACGTACTTCTTTTCAGCACTAGCCTTAGCCTTGCCTTCTGCATTCTTTGCAGCATCATAAAGCGCCCAAAGGTTCAACTTAGCAGTTGCTTCCTTCTGTGCAGCAGTGTAAGCATCAGCAGCAGCTTCAGTAGCAGCTTCTTGTTCTGCTGGAGCATAAGCGTGCTTGTAACCCTTCACGTCGTTCCAGTGACCACGTGTAAAGTCAGGGAATGTAACAGCAGCACAGTTGTTATCCATAGAAATAGCACCAAGTTCTGCCAAAGCACACCATTCAGCCATATCGTATACGTCCATATCGAGTGGCAAACCATTCTGCAAGCAGTAAACAAGACGAGCATCCATGATGTAGTCCATACCACCGTGACCCATTTCACGACCCTTTTCACCATACTTAGTCAAGATTGGGTGATAGTACTTCTTGGTCAAAGCATCCTTTTGTTCCTTGTTCAAGAAACCATGAGCGTTGAGGTTATCTACCTTCGGAGCACCTGTACCCTTCAACACATTACCATCAATTGCAAATTCAGGAGTCGGATACTTAGTTGCATAACCCTTAGTACCTGTCAACTTGAACAAACGGTTATAAGGTTGCGGAGTCATTACGTTGTGCTGGATTTCAACTACCTTACCGTTAGCTGTACGCATCAAAGTAGTAGTGTGGTCACCATTACGGAATTCCTTTACATCCTTACCGATATTTTCCTTAATCCAGTTCTTACCAGCAAAGCTTTCAGTATCCATCGCAATCAAAGTAGTGAAACGGTCACCACGGTGAATATCCATACATTGTGCCACAGGGCCAAGGCCATGAGTAGCATATACGTCACCACGGTTTTCCATGTTGTACTTCATACGCCAGTGGAGGTTATCCTTATCATTGTCATTTGGATCCTTCCAGTAATACTTCCAGAAAGCAGACAATTCATGAATGTAAGCACCTTCAGCACGGATGATTTCACCAAACACACCGTCCTGAGCCATAGCCAAAGCATTCATTTCATAATAGTCATAGCAGCAGTTTTCGAGGATAAAGCAGTGCAAACGAGTCTTTTCAGACAAATCGATCAACTCCCAGCATTGTTCGAGGTTCATAGCTGAAGGAACTTCAATAGCTGTGTGCTTGCCATTTTCCATCGCAAACTTAGCCACAGGGAAGTGGTGGTTCCAGTCAGTAGCTACATAAACGAGGTCGATGTCCGGACGCTTGCAAAGTTCTTCATAACCCTTTTCGCCTGAATAAATAGCTGCCGGAGCCAAACCTGCCTTACGGAGATATTCCTGCTGCTTTTCAGCACGTTCTGCTTCGTAGTCACAAAGTGCAACGATTTCAACACCAGGGATGTGGCAGAAACGATTTACAGCTCCAGGGCCACGCATACCCAAACCAACGAAAGCTACACGTACAGTCTGAATAGGATCGGCCTTCAAACCAAGTACATGTTCTTGACCTGCAGGACGCTGAGGAGTATCTATAACGATAGTTCCCTTGTCCCAATGCCACTTAGTAGATGGTGACAATGATTGTGCACCCACTGTCTGGAATGACATTGCCAATACTGCAACAAGAGCAATGGCAAAAAATCTGTTCAGTCTCTTCATTTTCTTAATTAGTAGATTAAAGTTTAAATTAATTGTTCTTTAAGCTACAAAGATAAATATTTTGTGTATAAACACAAAGGTATCCGCCCTAAATTTTACACTTTCGGTTGATTGGAAAGACCTGCTCGTTTACAATCAACCAATGTCAAGGCAAACCATATCAAGAAAAGAACAGAGAAAAGGACATTCCCATACGAAAATACCAAGAACGTAAAAGCAATTATTGCATGCAGGATACGCAAGGTTTGAGCTGGGGATATTTCTTCTTCGACACAATGAGACAGGGCATTCGCCAAAGTAACGATGAAATCATTCACACTGCATTTGATGCGTTCGTTCAACGGAATACGGAGAGACATTTCTTTTTTCATAATCGCTTGTTTTATCATTGATATCGCAAAAGAACACCCTTATTTTGACAGAATCGGTCAGGAATTACATTTTCTTCCTTATTTTCATAAAAAAACTCCCTGCCAGCATATGCTGACAGGGAGTCTATCTCATGAAAAGGTATTCATTACATCATGCCACCCATACCGCCCATACCTGGAGCGCCCATTGGCATATCTGCCTTATCGTCCTTCTTTTCTACAATCACACATTCGGTAGTGAGGAACATACCAGCGATAGAAGCTGCATTTTCCAATGCTACGCGAGTTACCTTAGCCGGGTCTACTACACCTGCAGCATAGAGGTTTTCGTAAACATCGGTACGTGCATTGTAACCAAAATCACCTTCGCCTTCGCGAACCTTCTGAACAACCACTGCACCTTCCTTACCTGCGTTAGCTACAATCTGACGAAGCGGTTCTTCGATAGCACGCTTGATGATTTCAATACCGGTTGTTTCATCGGCATTGTCACCTTTCATACCTTCAAGAGCATCGATAGCGCGGATGTAAGTTACACCACCACCCGGCACAATACCTTCTTCGATAGCAGCGCGAGTTGCACACAAAGCATCGTCCACACGGTCCTTCTTTTCCTTCATTTCCACTTCCGAAGCAGCACCTACGTAAAGAACAGCTACACCGCCAGCCAACTTAGCCAAACGTTCCTGCAACTTTTCCTTGTCATAGTCTGAAGTAGTGTTCTTGATTTCAGACTTGATTTGGTTGATGCGTTCCTGGATAGCTTGCTTGTCACCACCACCGTTAACAATGGTTGTATTGTCCTTTGATACAGTGATCTTTTCGCAAGAACCGAGCATTTCGATAGTAGCTTGTTCCAACTTCAAGCCCTTTTCTTCGCTTACCACGATACCACCAGTCAATGTAGCGATGTCTTCCAACATAGCCTTACGACGGTCGCCGAAGCCAGGAGCCTTTACTGCACAAATCTTCAACTGTGAACGGAGACGGTTCACTACCAAAGTAGTCAACGCTTCGCTTTCCACATCTTCTGCAATCACCAACAATGGACGACCGCTCTGTACAGCCGGTTCAAGGATAGGCAAGAAGTCCTTCAAGTTAGTAATCTTCTTATCGTAAATCAAGACGTATGGGTGTTCCATCACACATTCCATCTTTTCAGTATCAGTTACAAAGTAAGCCGACAAATAACCACGGTCGAACTGCATACCTTCTACTACACCGATAGTAGTGTCAGTACCCTTTGCTTCTTCGATAGTGATGACACCATCCTTTGATACCTTACGCATTGCATCAGCAATCAACTTACCGATCATCGGATCGTTGTTAGCAGATACGGTTGCTACTTGTTCAATCTTATCATAGTTGTCACCTACCATTTCAGCTTGTTCCTTGATAGATTCCACTACCTTGGCAACAGCCTTATCGATACCACGCTTCAAATCCATCGGGTTTGCACCAGCAGTAACGTTCTTCAAACCTACACCAACGATAGATTGAGCCAATACAGTAGCAGTAGTTGTACCGTCACCGGCATCGTCACCGGTCTTGGCAGCTACCGACTTCACCAACTGAGCACCTGTATTCTGATATGGATCAGCCAATTCTACTTCCTTTGCTACCGTTACACCATCCTTGGTGATGTGTGGTGCACCAAACTTCTTTTCGATAATCACGTTGCGGCCTTTCGGACCGAGAGTTACCTTCACGGCGTTAGCCAATTCATCAACACCCTTCTTCAATTGATCACGGGCATCGATATTGAACAATATTTCTTTTGCCATAATTCTTATTCCTTTTTTATTATTCTACAATAGCGAGAACGTCGCTCTGACGCATCATCAAATACTTCTTGCCTTCGAATTCCAATTCAGTACCGGCATACTTGCCATACAATACGGTGTCACCTACCTTCAGAATCATTTCTTCATCCTTGGTACCGTTACCAGTTGCCACTACTTCACCCTTCAAAGGTTTTTCTTTTGCTGTATCCGGAATGATGATACCGCCAATAGTCTTTTCTTCGGCTGGTGCTGGAAGAATCAGCACTCTATCTGCCAATGGTTTAATATTCATAGTTATCTTGATTTATTATTAAATTCATAAAATGCATAACACTTTTCTGATAGCGAAAAGTGTGCCAGACCTTCATTCATGCCTTTTTGTCAGTCTCGGGTGACAAAGATAGTGATTTTTCCCGATATTCGATGCCATTTTCTGCCGCAATTCCAATGTCAGGCTCCTCTACCCAATAAGACTTCGGTTGGTAATTCAGAAGCAAGATTTTATTTAGGGTATAGAGCAAACCTTGCAGATTCTCCTCACGTACCTTGGGTTTGAGTTGACATTCCCAAAACTGAATGACGTGCCACCCCATGTCGCGAAGCTTGATGCGTCGGTCCAAGTCCCTTTCCTTGTTCCTTTCTATCTTTGCTTTCCAGAAGTCGATATTGGTTTTCGGCAAGACGTAATACCGGCATCCTTCGTGACCATGCCAGAAGCATCCGTTCACGAAAATACAAGTACGATACTTCTTCAAGACAATATCGGGTGTACCCGGCAACCGTTTCACATTGATGCGAAAACGGAAGCCGTGTGCAAAGAGGAATTTCCGTACGATTACTTCCGGCTTGGTGTTCTTGCTCTTGATGCTCGCCATGCACCGATGCCGTTGTTCGGGAGTCATTTTGTCTGCCATGATGCAAACTTACGAAATTTTTCAGTTAACCGCTTCTACTCCTTCAAAAGTAATCTTGACCGGTTTGATGAAACCATTTTCATCGAACTCCAATTTTTCTATGCAGACTTCACGCTCGCTACCTAATGTAGAACCTAACGGGTGACGATGGTATACAATGTAGTATTGATCTTTCCCCGGCAATTGAATCACCGAATGATGTCCAGCGCCCGTTGCCACTTCCGGGTCTTGTTCCAATATTTTTCCGATACGATTGAAAGGCCCTAATGGAGAATCAGCAATGGCATATGCCACACAATAATCCGGTCCAGTCCAGCCACCTTCCGACCACATGAAATAATACTTGCCATTACGCTTCAACATAAAAGGACCTTCCACATACTTATCCGGAGTTACTTCCTTATACAATTCTCCATCCTCAAACGGCTTCAGACTCAATAAATCATCGTTCAACTTCACCACATTGCAATGCTTCCAACCACCGTAATACATGTAATATTGTCCGTCATCATCTCGATATACAAATTGATCAATCGGTTGCGCTCCATTGACAAAAGTCGAAATCAACGGCTTGCCCAATGCATCCTTGAATGGACCTTCCGGCTTGTCAGATACTGCTACACCGATACCTCCATATTGGTTTTCATTCTGAATATCATTGCCACCAAAGAAGATGTAATATTTATCGTTGGCACGAATAACAGAAGGGGCCCATAAAGCATATTTTACCCAAGGCACATCCCGGATGTGCAACACTTCCCGATGCTTGGTCCAATGTACCAAGTCCTTTGACGAGAAAGCATCGAAGTGCGTCTGATGGTTGTAATCGGGATTGATAGCATCCGTTTCACGCTCCATATCTGCCCGATAAGTTTTCAAATCCTCCCCATGCAACATGGACAAGGTAGGATAAATCCAATATTCATCATCAAACACAATCCCTTCCGGATCAGCATACCAACCTGCAAAAAGAGGATTACCACTCATTTCTTTCTTCTCTGTTTTCGACGTGCAAGCTCCCAAGAACAAAAGACATGCCAAACCTGCGGTGATACTAAATTGCTTCATGACGTAGATTTAAAGTTCATACTAATTTACAAATATAGACATAAACATTCAAATCACTAAAAATCTCCGTCTAAATTTCGCAATTAAAAAGGAAGCCGTTACTTTTGTCTAACGAAGAGAAGTATCGAAAAAGGCATATCCGCATCATCAATGCCTTATCCAAACGAAAAACGTATCTCCGTTTTAAGTTATTCGTCATTAATACAATAAATTTAAGTATCTATGCGACAATTCTCTGCATTTTAGTACCTTCAAATATCTTTTTTGTCTATCTTTGTCGCATTAATAACTAACCTTATCCTATTATGGCTAACAATCTTATGATGGTTCGCCACAGACTCTTGACTGAACTCATCAAGCTGTGGAAGAACAACAAACTGACAAGTGAAGACATCGACCGATTGCCTTTACAACTAAGTCCTAAACACTCCAAACATGCCGGCCGTTGTTGTGTACATAAAGAACGTGCCGTTTGGAAATATAAATCACTCCCTTTGTTGGGATTGAACATGGAGGATGAAACCGACGAATTGACTCCATTGTCAGAATACGCCAAGATGGCAATGGACCGTGCCGACAATGGCCGTCCAAAGGATGAAATCATGTGCGTAGTAGACGAAGCTTGCTCGGCTTGCGTCCAAATCAATTACGAAATTACGGATCTTTGTCGAGGCTGTACAGCCCGTCATTGTCAATATAATTGCCCGAAGGGAGCTATCCACGTGAGTGCCAAGACCGGTAAGGCATGGATTGACCACGATACTTGTGTAAGTTGTGGTATTTGTCATAAGAGTTGTCCGTATCATGCTATCGTTTATATACCGGTTCCATGCGAAGAAGCTTGTCCTGTAAAAGCCATCAGCAAGGACGAACGTGGTATTGAGCATATCGATGAAAGCAAATGTATCTATTGCGGTAAGTGTATGAACGCTTGTCCATTCGGTGCCATCTTCAGCATCTCACAAGTGTTCGACGTATTGCAAAGCATCCGTCGCGGTGAAAAGGTAGTAGCTTGTGTAGCTCCAGCCATCCTTGGTCAGTTCAGCACCAGCATCGAACAAGTATACGGAGCCTTCAAACTCATGGGCTTCCACGATGTATTGGAAGTAGCGGAAGGTGCCATGGAAACCACCGAAAAGGAAGCACACGAACTTCTCGAAAAGATTGCCGAAGGCCAACAGTTCATGACCACTTCTTGTTGCCCGTCATACATAGAATTGGTAAACAAGCACATGCCGGAAATGGAGAAGTACGTATCCAGCACCCGTTCTCCGATGTACTACACCGCCCGCATCGCCAAGAAGAAATACCCAGATGCCAAAGTGGTATTCGTAGGACCATGTATCGCCAAGCGCAAGGAAGCTCAACGCGATGAAGAGGTGGATTTCGTCATGACCTTCGACGAAATCGGTGCATTGATGGAGGCATACGATATCAATACCGAATTTGTACAACCACATCAGATGGAAGTTGCTACCGTTCGCGAAGCTCAAGGCTTTGCTCAAGCAGGTGGTGTTATGGGTGCCGTGAAAGCATTCTTGAAGATGGAAGTGAACGGTATTCAAGTATCGGATTTACACAAGAAGAACATCGCCGCTCTCCGTGCTTATGCCAAGACCGGCAAGGTACCAGCCAAGTTCATCGAAGTCATGGCTTGCGAAGGCGGTTGTATCACCGGCCCTGCGACCTATAGTGGAGACAAGGGTAAGCGCATGATGGTGCAGAACCTGGCGAAGTGGAAGAAGACTTATTGAGAACATGAAAACAATCGTCGATAAGCTCTGCCACGAACATTCGTTGACCGCGGAGGAATATCGCTCGTTGTTGCTTTGCGAAGACACCATAACCAACGGCTATTTGCAAGAAAAAGCACAACAAACGACAATCGCCCGCTTTGGTCGTAACGTGTTCATCCGTGGACTTATCGAGATAAGTAACCGATGCCGTAACAATTGCTTGTATTGCGGCATACGGAAAAGCAATACGATGGTTTCCCGCTACTCCTTGTCGCGGGAAACCATTTTGGCATGTTGCAGGGAAGGATATGCCCTCGGCTTTCGTACCTTTGTATTACAAGGAGGCGAAGACCTCTCGCAAACGGACGATTGGGTGGAAGAAACCGTCCGTAACATCCGGAAGGAATTTCCGGATTGCGCCATCACCCTTTCAATCGGTGAGAAGACAAAGGAAGCTTACCAACGTTTCTTCGATGCAGGAGCCAACCGTTATCTTCTTCGTCACGAAACATTCAACGAAGTCCATTACGGAAAGTTGCATCCTTCGGAAATGAACCGAGGCCATCGCTTGCAATGTTTGGAAGCATTGAAGGACATCGGCTATCAAACAGGTACGGGTATCATGGTGGGAAGTCCCAGTCAAACCATTGAGCACTTGGTGGAAGACCTGCTATTTATCGAACGCTTTCAACCGGAGATGATTGGCATCGGACCATTCATACCTCATGCCGATACACCTTTCGCCAACGAATCTGCCGGAAGCATCGACCTGACGTTGAAACTTTTATCCATCTTCCGATTGATGCATCCTTCAGCATTGATACCTTCCACCACCGCTTTGGCTTCCCTCTCCGCCGATGGTAGAGAACGGGGCATCTTGGCTGGTGCAAATGTGGTGATGCCGAACCTTTCGCCTTCCTCCGTCCGTAAGAAGTATTCCTTATATAATAATAAGGCGGCATTCGGAAGCGAAGCGGCTGAAGGTTTGAAAGAATTGGAGAAACAATTGGAAAAAATAGGATATACCATATCGTATTTACGTGGAGATTATAACTATGAACTATAAACCCGAATCAAAAATAGCGGAAGAATTCATTCATCATGGAGAAATCCTTGAGACATTGGAATATGCCCGCGAAAACAAAAACAACCGTCCTCTCATCGAATCACTGATAGAGAAAGCGGCACTTTGCAAGGGACTTTCCCATCGGGAAGCCGCCGTACTCCTGGAATGTGAGGAACCCGACTTGATAGAACGTATCCAACAATTGGCCCGTGAAATCAAGTACAAGTTTTATGGTAACCGTATCGTGATGTTCGCTCCTCTATACTTGTCGAACTATTGTGTGAACGGTTGTGTGTATTGTCCATACCATTGGAAGAACAAGACCATTCATCGCAAGAAATTGACTCAAGAGGAAATTGCCCGTGAAGTGGTGGCCTTGCAGGACATGGGACACAAGCGATTGGCCTTGGAAGCTGGCGAAGACCCAAGAAACAATCCGATAGAATACATCCTGGAATCGATAAAGACCATCTATGGCATTCATCACAAGAATGGTGCCATCCGACGAGTGAATGTAAACATAGCTGCTACTACGGTAGAGAATTATCGCAAGCTGAAGGATGCCGGTATCGGTACTTACATTCTCTTTCAAGAGACTTACCACAAGGAGAATTACGAAGCCCTTCACCCTACCGGTCCAAAGAGCAACTACGCATACCATACCGAAGCCATGGACCGTGCCATGGAAGGTGGTATCGACGATGTAGGCTTGGGAGTACTGTTCGGGTTGAATACCTACAAGTATGATTTCGTAGGCTTGTTGATGCACGCCGAACACTTGGAAGCTGCTTTCGGAGTAGGGCCTCATACCATCAGCGTACCCCGTATCTGCCCGGCTGAAGACATTTCGCTGGAAAGCTTCCCCGATGCCATTTCGGATGACATCTTTTGCAAGATTGTTTCGGTTATCCGCATTGCCGTACCTTATACGGGCATGATTATTTCTACCCGCGAATCGGCCACTACCCGCAAGAAGGTATTGGAGTTGGGTATCTCGCAAATCAGTGGTGGTTCACGTACCAGTGTGGGAGGCTATGCTACCCCTGAGATTCCTGAAGAGAACTCAGCACAATTCGACATTAGTGATACCCGTACTCTCGATGAAGTGGTGAACTGGTTACTCGACCTAGGTCATGTACCTAGTTTTTGTACGGCTTGCTATCGACTGGGACGTACGGGCGATCGCTTCATGTCGCTAGTCAAGACGGGACAAATTGCCAATTGTTGTGCTCCGAATGCCTTGATGACCTTGAAGGAATATCTAACGGATTATGCTTCGCCCGATACCTATGCCAAAGGCATCAAGTTGATTAAAGAAGAGATAGAACACATCCCGAATCCGAAGATCAAAGAGATTGCTTTGCGCAATTTGAAAGAGATAGAAGAAGGTAAACGGGATTTCCGTTTTTAATTGATTAATTCACCACAGAGTAACACGGAGTCTCACAGAGTTCATTTATTAAAAGATTAAACTCCGTGGAACTCTGTGTCACTCCGTGGTGAACCATAAACACATAAGCCATGAACCTCAACAATACCCCTACCGCCAACCGCTTGCACATCGCCCTCTTTGGACGACGCAATAGTGGAAAGTCATCGCTTATCAATGCCTTGACCGGACAAGATACAGCCTTAGTATCGGATATCCCAGGTACTACTACCGACCCCGTGAGCAAAGCCATGGAGCTTCATGGTATTGGGCCATGTGTCATCATCGATACTCCAGGATTTGACGACGAAGGTACTTTGGGAGAAATGCGCATCGAACGTACTCTAAAGGCTATCGAGCGAACCGATATTGCCTTGCTCCTCTGCGAAGAAAACAATTTACAAGAGGAAGCGGCTTGGATGCAACAATTAAAAACCAAGAACATCCCCGTCATCCTGATTCTGAACAAGGCAGACATCCGTAAGGATATTTCCTCTTTAATCGAACAAGAATTGGGAGAAAAACCTTTATTGGTCAGTGCCAAGGAAAAGCAAGGAATGGAGGACATCCGACTGGCTATCCTAAAGAAGCTTCCACAAGACTTTGAGCAACCTTCCATTACGGGGGATTTGGTGAGTGAAAACGATTTGGTGTTATTGGTCATGCCTCAAGATATCCAAGCTCCGAAAGGTCGGCTTATCCTACCACAAGTACAAACCATGCGTGAGTTGCTCGACAAGAAATGTCTCGTCATGAGTTGCACCACCGACAAGCTTCCGCAAACCCTTCAAGCACTTGTCCGTCCACCGAAGCTCATCATTACCGACTCGCAAGTGTTCAAGACGGTATACGAACAAAAGCCTGCCGAAAGCTTGCTTACTTCCTTTTCGGTACTGATGGCGGGATACAAGGGAGACATCCGTCAGTTTGTAGAAGGTGCTTCGGCCATTGACCGACTTACCGAACATTCACGAGTGCTGATAGCTGAGGCTTGTGCCCATGCTCCCACGACCGAAGACATCGGACGAGTAAAAATCCCTCGCCTGCTCCGTAAGAAGATAGGCGAAGGATTACAAATCGATATGGTCAGTGGAAGCGACTTCCCGAAAGACTTGTCGGGCTATGATTTAATCATTCATTGCGGTGCCTGCATGTTCAATCGCAAACATGTTATGAATCGTTTAGAGAGCGCTTCTTCCCAACAAATCCCGATGACGAACTATGGCATTACCCTAGCGCATCTGATGGGGATATTGGATAAGATTGTGTATTGATCGTTATTTACTACCTGACAAAATACCGGCATCTGTATCCGAATTACGGATACGTTGGTTTGCCTCTGATTTCTGCTTCCCGAAGTTCAAGTTGAATGACACATTCAGCATGAACATCGGACAGAAGTCTCGGGAGAAAGCCAATTGTTTGTTGGGCGCCAACTTCGATACATTCTCCACTCCCTGATGATAATCCTTGGTGAAGGGATTATACACCATGCCTTGTATCGCCCACTTTCCCTTATTATACCCCAAGGCAACCGAATGAACGGCTTCGCTCTTGTTGATGGTTTCGCCCCAAAATTCGTGATAAGACGTAAACATATCCAACATTGCTATCCAATTCTTGTACATCCCGATGATACTTCCACGGAATCCCCAATTGCTATGGGTATGGGTGTAAGTGTTCCCCCTACTGATGTATCGGTTAAAATAAGGATTCAACTTGATAGATACATATTGCTTGAAAGGCTGAAGTTGAAGATTAGCCTGGAAGTTCAAGCGATGGAAAGCTTTCTGGTTATCATAGGTACGGATAAACCTTCCATTCTCGTACAAGGCTTCCTCCATGATGGGCTTGTCATCGTAACTATATCGGGCAGATACTTCCGCACTAACTCCTTTCGCACGATAAGATGCCGACAGGCGATTCGTGAAATAGGTGACACTCTTCAAATCCGGATTTCCCCGACGAACCTGATAAGCATCCATCGGCTGCTCCACATCGCTCAATTCCGACAAGGAAGGTGCATAGCCCGACAAGCTGGCATTGTATCGCAAGAAGACTTTACCTAACGAATAGGACAAGTTCAACGTCGGACGGAAAATATACTTTTCCTGCTTGGCATCGCCTTGTGAATAAAAAGTACGCATTGCTCCTATTCCTAGGGTATAGTTCAGTTTCTTCACCTTCGATTGATATTCGGCAAAAAGAGAAGTCTCGGCAGTCTTCATCGACACTTTGGTCAACGCATCCCCTTGATAAACATTGTCAATTGTTGCTTGATTATGCTTCATCCCCGTTGTAAACTTACCTCCCCACAAGGGGCGTTCATAAATGGCTTCACCGATGAGGGAATATTTGTCCCCTTCTGTTTTCGAGATAATTTCCACCGGTGTTTCTCCTTGTTCGGTCATGGAGTAGGTACGTCCATAATCACTACCGAGGTAAGTACCCACCACATCGAAATAAAGACGTTGTCCGTTCTTCAAGTTCAACTGATAATAGATATCCAACGAAGGAATGACGGTCTTGGATTGCTCACGGTCTTTCACTTCATAAACCTTATCCTCCTGATAGAGGAGCGTATTTCTATCCGTAAAGGAATGAGGAATATCTTTCGTATTGTTACGGAAAGCAATGTTCAGCATACTTTTCTCTCCATTCGTATAATTGTAGTTGAGCGATGTGGTGATGTAATCATACTTGATACGGTTGGGCGATGCAACCACTTCACGATTATGAACGACATATCCCTCTTTGTCATCCAGAGGAGCAAAGCGACGAAGGATCTCGAGAACATCCACCTTTATGTCATCGAGATTCTTCGCTTCGCTCTGAATGACACGGGAAGGAACTGGATAGTAAAACGTCTCTTCATTCTCCCGATTCCATTCCAAATCCCGACGGCTCCATTGCATCAAAGCCGTGAAAGTCGATTTACCCTGATGATACTTACCCGACAACTGATAGTCACCGAAGCCAAGGGGCGAAACACCATTGGTCAAGTCGGCAGAGACATTACCTCCCGATTCTTTCCGCTTGACAATATAGTCAATGACCGCTGCCGCTCCTCCATAACGCAAGCCCGGTTGCTCATGGTATTCCACCCGGACAACATCCTCCGGTCGAAGAGCCACGACCTCCTCATGGGTAGCTTGCACTCCATTGATACGAAGCTGAACCGCTTCTCCATCATTGGTAGCAATACTTTTGGTCATCGGATTGACGGTCAGTCCCGAAAACTGAAGATGTTGAAGAAGGGACACCCCATTCGTCGATGCTTTCTTTTGTGTCTCCGTAGGCATCACCAATTGGCGGTCTATCTTCTGAATCACCTTCTCGCCTTTCACCACCACTTCGTCCAATAAGGCCGATGAAGACTTCAAACGGATTTCTCCCAAATCAATGTTCTTATTAAAAGAGGTAAGTTTCATCGTAAAGGATTCATACCCTACATACGAACATTGAAGAACATAACTACCCGCCTCCACTTCTTTCATCAAAAAGCGACCACGAGCATCGGTCGTTACTCCCATCACTTGTTTGCCCATTTCATCGGACAAAACTACGGTTGCCCCAATTAATGGAGAAGCATCATTATCGTCCAACACTACCCCACCGATTCGGTTACTTGCCATTGCCATGCCTTGCACTAACAGCATACTGATAAGCATAATCAATTGTCTCATATTACGATTATTTTTTGTTTTTCGTTGAGACAAAGTTAGGGCGAAAAGGCATTTCAAACGGTTTATATCGGGAAGAACCTAAAGTGCAGATAACTATGTAATCCACTCATAATCAACACACTTTAAAAAGAAAAGTTTATATCTGCCTTTTCCTTGCTTTATATGCAGGATGCAATATCAAAAAATCTCCTATCTTTGCAGAAAAGAAACACCATGCGTATATTGCTACTACTGATAACCATTGCTTTCGCCAGTTGCACATCCAAGCAAGCGAGCATCGACTTCCAACAAGTATTGGAAGACGCACAACCTCGTGCCAACCAAGGCAAGTCATTGAGTGAAGACACCCTACTTGTCCAAGCCCTAGAACATTATCAAAATATGGAGCTAAGAGATACTACGAAACTCCATCAAGCTACGATACTTGCCGCCTACCATTATTGGTGGAAAGGCGATAAACCCCAAGCATACGGTCTATTGGAATCCATCGCCGATACGGACAGAGAAGCTTTGATAACCCTAATCGATTTAGCCAGCAGAGACAATGATTTCGTCGCCTGTTACGAATACCTTAAACCGATGGTTCATGATGATTCTGAAGACGAATTCTGGATTCAACAAGCATGGGCAGCACTACACTTTTATCTTAACCAACCCGAAGAATGTGAACGACTTTTCGACAATATCACCCAATACATCCGCACCCCACAAGACTCTGCCCTCTATTGGCGACAAGTCCTACCCAATCATGCGGATATCATTAGTGACTATGGCAAACAAGAGAAAGCGATCCAACTTCAAGAGCAAGTCCTAAACCATTTCATGGGAAAAGACAGTATGAAGGTAGCTTTTGCACATGCTTCAATGGCACGTTATCATTTATTGCAAAACAATCTGAAGAAAGCGGAGCAACATTTATTATTGGTAGAAAAGTATGCCAATGATGATTTCAGATACAATCCGGCCATGAACAGCTATCTGCAAATGCTTAAAAGTATCCTGAATTACGCCTTGAACAAACGTATCAACATGAAAGAATGGGCTATTTATACCAATTCCTTAGGAAACAATGCAGTAATCAAACAAGCCATGATTGATGCCAAAGAAGAAAACAACCGCTTGCTTGCAGAACGTAACTTGAAACTGACCATCGAGAAGCAACGGACACAAATCATCACGACTTATGTGGTGTTGGCATTGATAGTCATCATTGCCGCATTGAGCTTCATCAGTTGGCGAAAGAAGCGCCAAGCCGAAGAGAAGGAAGAAGAGCTGGAAACCTTACGTATGCTTGTGACAGAATCGCAACAACATACCGAACAAAAGGACGACCGTTTCTTCAAGAAAATCATGTTGCAACAATTAGGAGTCATCCGCATGGCCGCTTCCAATCCTACCGCCGCCAATCAGGAACTTATCCGAAGGATGTCCGAAATCGTAGACGGAGCCGTACCGGTAGATTCATTGCTCAATTGGGAAGACTTGTATCGTACCATCGATTACATTTACGATGATTACTACACTCATCTGAAAAGCCAATATAGCGAACTCTTGAACGAAAAAGAAATCCAACTCTGTTGCTTGCTCCGTGCCAATTTCTCCACCAAGGAAATCAGTATCGTTAGCCAACAAAGCGTCCGGACGGTATATCAACGGAAGAGTGTCATCCGTCAGAAATTAGGCATGGAAGAGAAAGGAGATATTGTAGAATTCCTGGTATGATAGGTCTAATGAAAAAAAAGTTGCATCTTGCATGCAATATTTCGGGCTTTTCTCTATTTATAGAGTAAAAAGAGATTATGAGCCCTTAAAAGAAAGACTATGATGAAGAAATTTTTTTGCATGATGCTATTGGCAGGCTTCCTGACTGGATGCTCGAACGATGATGATGGTGCCCGTCCTAAGGAAAGAAAAATTATCGAACTTTCACGCTCAGAACAAGTGATGACGGAAGAAACCACCGACTTTGCTTTCCGATTCTTTCAACAAGTGAATGCATCCGAAACAGAACAACCCAACTGGATGATTTCACCTCTCAGCGCAAGCATGGCACTCGGCATGATAACCAACGGAGCTGAAGGAAATACATTGAAGGAAATGAAAGCGACCCTGGGATTCAGCGAAGCCAGCATTGATGAAATGAATGCCTATTATCGTAGGATTCTCACAGAACTTCCTGAATTGGACAACACAACCCAACTGGGACTAGCCAATTCCATCTGGATTAACCAAGACTTCGAAGTGAAAAGCCCGTTTGTGGATGTAAACAAGCAGATGTATGATGCCAAGGTAAGCAATCTGAACTTCTCGGCTACCAATGCGCCGTCCACCATCAACAACTGGTGTTCCGACAAGACAAACGGTCTCATAACCAAAGTCATTGAAAACATCCAACCTGACACCAAGATGTTTCTCCTGAACGCCCTATATTTTAAAGGCATTTGGAAAAAGGGATACAATTTTCTGGAATCCAACACCCAAAAAGACAATTTCACGTGCATTGACGGAAGCGTCGTACAAGTTCCAATGATGCATCAGAGCAATTCGTACAGCTACACGACCAATGAGTTTTTCCAAATGGCACGTTTCGACTATGGAAATGGAGCATTTGGCATGACTATCCTACTGCCCAATGAAGAGCTTGGCTTGAATGAAAGCTTAAAAGCCTTGACATCCGAAAACTGGAAGAAATGGAATGAAGAACGTAGAAGCCAAAAACTCTTGGTCAAGTTTCCTCATCTCAACATCCAATACAGAAAGGACCTGATAAACGACATGAGTACATTAGGCATGAAAGATGCCTTCAATTCATCGGCCGATTTCTCCGGTATTTCATCAAACCAACTGTACCTGAGCTTACTTGAACAACATACATATTTAAAAGTGGATGAAAAAGGAACAGAAGCTGCTGCTGTTACCATAGGAGGAATGTCGAATTCGGCAGGACCTGCTCCAATTCCCATCGACTTTTTCCTCAACCGCCCGTTCGCTTTCATGATAACGGAAGCAAGTACGGGAGCTGTACTCTTTATGGGTAAAGTAACGAAGCTGTAATAAAAAAATCTCGGACTCATCGACATAATGAATCCGAGATTTTCTTTCTATCAGAAATCAGTTATCCCTTGATAGCCGTCAACAATTCTTCTGGAATCACCAACGATTGTTCACCAGTGGTCATGTTCTTCAAGGTGAGCTTACCTTCGTTCATTTCATTTTCTCCTACGATAGCCACGTACGGAATGTTCTTGTCGTTGGCATAGCTCATTTGCTTCTTCATCTTGGCGCTATCCGGATAGATTTCGGCACGGATACCGGCATCACGAGCGGCCGACAATACCGGCAAGCAATAAGCCGCTTCCTTTTCGCCAAAATTCACGAACAAGAGTTGGGTAGCGTTTACGGCTTCCTTCGGATAGAGGTCGAGTTGGTTGAGTACGTCATAGATACGGTCGGCACCGAACGAGATACCCACACCGCTCATACCGCTCATGCCAAACACACCTGTCAAGTTGTCATAGCGTCCACCGCCACTGATGCTACCAATCTGTACATCGAGTGCCTTCACTTCGAAGATGGCACCGGTATAGTAGTTCAATCCACGTGCCAAAGTCAAATCGAGTTCCACTTCGCTCTTCACGCCGAGAGAGGCGACGGTCTTGAGGATGAATTCGCTTTCTTCCACACCCTTCAAACCGGTTTCGCTAGCCGAGAGTACGGTCTTCAAGGTTTCGAGCTTTTCTTCATTGGTACCACTCAACATGATAATCGGTTGAAGCTTTTCGATAGCTTCTTGTGGAATACCCTTGGATGCGAGTTCCGCATTGACATTGTCGAGACCAATCTTGTCGAGTTTGTCGATAGCTACGGTAATGTCTACAATCTTGTCCGCTTCGCCAATGATTTCGGCAATACCGGTCAATATCTTACGGTTGTTAATCTTGATGGATACACGGATGCCGAACTTGCCATACACACGGTCAATCATCTGTACGAGTTCCACTTCGTTAAGGAGCGAGTTGCTGCCTACCACGTCGGCATCGCACTGATAAAATTCACGATAGCGACCCTTCTGAGGACGGTCTGCACGCCACACGGGCTGGATTTGATAACGCTTGAACGGGAAGCTGATTTCATCACGGTGCATCACCACATAACGGGCAAACGGAACGGTAAGGTCGTAACGCAAACCTTTCTCACAAAACTTGCTGGCCAGCTTGGCGGCATTGCGGCTAAGCAACTCCTCATCGGTCAAGCAAGAGAAGTAATCGCCTGAGTTCTGAATCTTGAACAAGAGCTTGTCACCTTCATCGCCATACTTACCCATCAAAGTCGAAAGATTTTCCATGGATGGGGTTTCAATCTGCTGATAGCCGAAGAGGTGGAATACCTCACGAATGGTATTGAATATATAGTTGCGCTTCGCCATTTCTACCGGCGAGAAGTCGCGTGTTCCCTTTGGGATACTTGGTTTCTGAGCCATAATTTGAGTTATGAGTTATAAGTTATCACCTTTATTTAATAAGGTGCAAAGGTATAGTTTTTTCTTGATTCTATAAAATAAAAAAACGATGTCATTCAGAGCGAAGTGAAGAATCTCGAATACACCCACGTGAATGTATCCGAGATTCTTCGTCACTACGTTCCTCTGAATGACAACATACGGACAGGAGGAACGGAAATATCATCTACGATTAATCGCGACGACCCATATAAATCATCACATAATAAATCAAGGTTGCCAAGGAGCTGAGAGCAGCTACTACATAAGTATAAGCGGCCGACTTCAAGGCGTCTTCTGCGGCTTTGTGATTATAGCTATTGGTGATACCTGCACGACTCATCCAAGCCAAAGCACGCTGGCTGGCATTGATTTCCACCGGAAGGGTGATGAAACTGAACAAGGTAGATGCCGCAAACAAGACGATACCTGCCAACAAAATCTGAGGCATGGATTGTACCATCAGGATACCTGCCAACAATACCCAACTCACAATGCTGGACGAGAATTGAACCACTGGTACCAATGCCGAACGCATCTTAAGCGGAGCATATGCACGGGCATGCTGAACGGCATGACCACATTCGTGAGCCGCTACGGCCGCGGCCGCTACGCTATTGCTACCATACACCCCTTCACTCAAGTTCACGGTCTTGTTGGCCGGATTATAGTGGTCGGTTAACATACCCGGAGTACTGGTCACCTTTACATCATAGATACCATTGTCCTGCAACATCTTGATGGCCACATCACGGCCCGTCATTCCGTTCATCAACGGCATCTTGGAATACTTCTCAAACTTGTTTTTCAAATTCGCCTGCACCAAGTAACTGATGAGGGCGATTCCAATAAATAATATCCAATACATAATGTCTTTTTCTATTTTTGGTTAAAGATACATGAACTATCCTACAAAAGCCGTGCCAAAGCCTATCTTTTAGTAAGAATTAAGAAAGAATGTCAGTTTCTTGGCGGGAAATGTTAATAAGCATGACATTCTTTTAAACTTTACTGAAATAACGGACATACAGAACACTTCATTCGGCCTTTTTATTTAAATTTGTAGAAAACTAAGAACTATGGAACAAGAAATACAAGACATATCCATCAAACGCATTCAAGAAGCTTTGCCTAATGTAAAAGGGATAGCCAATGAATTAATCATCGACCATAACGAGTTCCTTGTACCCGAAACAAGAAACCCGATTCATAAATATCCCATTCGGATGGACGGTTTGTTTATCGGACTCCGCGAAAAAGGGAAAGTATGCTTCAATATCAACCTGAAGGAATTCGAAGTAGGTCCCAACGATTTGGTCATCTGTTCACCGGGTGACTTGATGCAATCTTCCTCTTTACAAGACGGGGCACATCTTTCACAAATCATGATGGTTTCTTCCAATTTCCTGAAAGAGATGTACATCAGCCTAAATAGCTTCATGCCTTTCTTCGCTTCCCAAAAGGAGCACCCCGTGTTCCACTTGACCGAAGATGAAGTAAAAGAACTGACACATTTCTTCATGGGAATAAAAAGCGCCGTCGAAGGCGATGATTACTTCAAGGTAGACATCACCAAGCGATTGCTAGCGGCATACCTATATAAATTGGGTTCTATCCTCTATCGCCATCGTCCAGAACTTCAAGCCGAAGCCGCCAAGCCTTTAAAGCGCGAAGAAATCCTGTTCAAGGAATTCATCCGATTGGTAAGCGAGCATCATCGCAAGGAGCGTCGAGTGGACTTCTATGCTGATCAATTGTTCCTGAGTTCGAAGCATTTCTCCACCGTTATCAAGAAGGTGAGTGGAAAGACCGCGGGGCAATGGATTGATGAGTATGTGATATTGGAGGCAAAGACCTTGTTGAAGTACTCGGCCATGTCCATTCAGGAAGTGGCGTATTACATGAACTTCCCGAATCCTTCCTTCTTCGGGAAATACTTCAAGCATCATACCGGATTATCGCCTAGTGAATACAAGGCACAGATGTAATAAGAAAGGGGCTTCCAAAGCCCCTTTCTCTATTTATGTTTTATTCAAACAACTTTTCAGGATATTCACCAGCATCAACCAATGCCTTGATCTTGTCTACTACACCCTGACGGTCCTCCGGATAAGTAACACCGAACCACTTGCTAGTAGTATCGAGGATTTCTACGGTTGCAGTACCATCGTTGATGAGCTTGTCCACCATCAAAGGAATGAAGAATTCGCTCTTCAAGTTTTCCATGTTCTTCGGATCGCTCAAGAATGACTTGAAGAATTCCTGGCTATATTCGAAGTAGTCCGGAGTAAAGCCCCAGAAGTTCATACTAGCCGGAGTTGTGTCCGGAGTAGCTACCCATTGTTCGTTTTCATCCAAATACTTCACTTCGCCATCCATGCGTTGGATCTTGGTACGTTCTACTACAGAAGTCAGCTGATTCTTTTCATTAGCTGTACAGAGACCACGTGATACTGTACCGCTTTCACTCAATGTATTGCCTACACGGAAGCCAACCATTGCATAAGTGTTCTTGGCACCTTCTGGAAGTTCAGACAAGAACTTACCCATTACTTGATAAGAGTCGCTACCATAGAAGTCATCGCAATTGATTACCGCAAATGGTTCGTTAATTACACCAGCACCCATCATAACCGCATGATTAGTACCCCATGGCTTAGTACGGTCTGCCGGACAAGTAAAACCTTCTGGAAGTGCATCCAATGCTTGGAATACCAATTCACAAGGGATGTGACCTTCATATTTAGAAATAATCTTTTCCTTGAATTCTTCTTCGAAATCCTTACGGATTACAAATACCAACTTGCCGAAGCCAGCCTTGATTGCATCATAGATAGAGTAGTCCATGATTGTTTCACCATTCGGTCCCAGACCGTCCAACTGCTTCAAGCCACCATAACGGCTACCCATACCAGCCGCTAACAAAAATAATGTAGGTTTCATAAAATCAGATTTTTTATTTAATTAAAGTTCATTACCGCAAACTTACATAAAAATCTTGAACTTATGAAACCAAAAACATCTTTTTTATCAGAAAGGATATCCAATAGCAAAATGGAAGCCTAAACCATCCTTGAATTTGGGGATATTGTAATAACCGCTCTTACCTGTTTCGTAAGGAACATGCAAGGCAATACCCAAGTCAAGACGAATCACAAGGAAGGTCAAATCGTAACGTACACCCAATCCGGTATTCACGGCAATACTCTTGGCAAAGTTCTTCAACGTAAACTCTCCTCCCGGACGATTCGGGTCTTTCCGGAGAAGCCATACATTACCCGCATCGAGGAAGGTGGCACCATACAAATCGCCAAAGATCGGGAAACGGTATTCTACGTTGGCCTCCAACTTGACATCCCCTGTCTGGTCAAGATAGCCATACTTGGTATTTTGTCCCGGATTATAAGTACCCGGACCAATGGAGCGTACGGTAAAGGCACGGAGGCTATTTGCGCCACCGATATAGAATTGTTCGCTATACGGAGCGATGGTCTGATTGCCATACGACCACAAAACTCCTCCCATCAGTCGGGTAGCAATGTGTTGCTTCTCACCGATATTGAAGAGCATACGTACTTCAGAAGAAAGTTTCAGGAACTGGGCGAACGGGGTACCCAACAATTTCTTGTTCTTCTCGTTGAATCCTTTCCCTAAAGCCGCATAGAGCAAGGAAGTGACATTCCCCGCCGAGGTGATCGAGGTCTCCCACCAAAGTTGGTTCTTAGGCTTCAGACGAGCATTGTCGTAGGTGAAGGTGTAGTTCATGGAAGGGATGAACTGGTCTCCCAAGCTCAATGCCAAGGATGGATTAGTGGCGGTAATCGAGTCAAAACGTTCGGTGGTACTCATCAACGTATTGAAGGTTAGTTGGAAAGGAGTCACCGAATGTTTCCACAATCGCGATTGACGGAACTCATAGGTCACATTGCCTCCAAACGAAAGCATGTTGAAGAACCTTGCACGGTTCAACAAATTACCGTAAAGTTTGAAGGAAGTCTTTTGCGGATAACGGGAACGAGCCAATTGACTATCTTTCCACGGAAGAATCAAGCGTGGGAAATCCAACGAAAGCGATGTTCCGATTTCGTAAGAATTGAGTTTCGAGCTATTACCTTCCACATTCGAGTTGGTTTGCCATTCATAAGAACCCCGAAGCTCGAACGAGAGGTTGGCCCCCATTCGTTGGAAATTGTTACGGGTAATCTTGAAGATAGCCCCCGGACCCGTCTGGTCGGTGCTCTTGGTCGTTACATTGAATTCCAGTTCAGCATTGTAAGGCTTGTCGAAAGTGGCATACATGTTCACGTTGAGCGTATCGCAATTCGCGGTAGTATCCTTGAGCGCATACCGGAATTCCGAATAGCGGAACACTCCCATACGGGCAATGGCTTCTTGGGTATACGTTTGTCGGTCTTGCGAGAACAACTCTCCTTTCCGGAAGAAGAAATTACGCATCAAGGCACTCGGACGGATGCCCGGCTTCTTTCCGCTATAATACAAGGTCATGGTACGAAGATTCAACGTATCGGTAGGTGGCTCGTCGTTATATCCGGTGAGATAGACCGAAGTCTTCCCCAAATAGTATTGCTTCTTCGCTTCGGAAGGGATACCGGTTTTCGGCACGACTTGCAAACCCACGTATCCTGGTTTTTGCAAGGTATCGGCCCGATAGGTCGTGAACTCCGGACGATAGAAATAATAGCCATGGTTCCGAAAAAGCGTACTCAAGCGCTGACGTTCCTCTTCCAACTTGAGGACACTGAAATTCTCTCCGCTCTTCAACACGCTTTGCGAAAGGGTGGAGTGAATCAAACTATCGGCATAGGCCGGATACTTCAAGTAAGCAATCGAATCCAAGAAGTAAGGTTGAGCCATATCGATGATATAGCTTACCTTCGCTTGCCTAGGGTCTTTTTGAGGCACTTCCTTATACGATACCGAACCATTGAAATAGCCATAATCATGAAGCAAGTTCGTAGCAACCTTGGCACGAGTTTCCCCATTGACGGAGGACATCAGCACAGGCGATGTACCCATATGGTCGAAAATCCAACGGCCCAAGCCTTTCTTGTCCTGGTATTTCTCGAAGCCATTGTACACCCACAAGCCAAAAGGAATGGGCCAACGCATGGAGCTGCTCCCGAAAATGGCATTGTTCGGAGCATAAGCCAACGCGGCTTCCACTTCGGTCAACGCCAGAACACCGGCTGGGGTCTTGTCTTCGTTCACCACTTCCAGTTTGTCGATACCGGTGTAGAGGGTTTCTCCTTCGGGAAGGTTTTTGGTGGTAGAACAAGATACCAACCAACAACAAAGTATTATCAATAGAAACCTATTCATCATCGTCTTTCTTTTTCTTAAAAATAAACAACTCACCCAACTTGGATACCTTCTTGCGGAGAACGACACCGACACCCGTTTCAATGACTTCGCCTTCGAGTACGCTTTCGTAGTTCTTTTCGTGGAAGAGCTTCACATAACGGGTTCCACTATTGTCCAGACGATACTCAATGGCCACATTATCAATGAAGGTTTCGTTCTTCTGAGCAGCATTACCGGTCGATACCGTTCCTCCAATCACGATACGGAAACGGTTGTTCCAGAAGCGTTTCGCAAACTGGAAGTTGTAATCGGTACCTCGACCTCCTTCGGCATCATTGGTCGATTCCATACCGAGGCTCACATCCATGGACTGGCCTACCACGTTCGATATCTGATTTTGCAAGAACGAATTGAGGGCATTATTCATGTTGAAACCTCCGGTAGCATTTCCTTCGGCCATGTACATACCGGTAACCAACATGGTTACGGCCAACTTACCCCGTTCTTCCACACTCATCGCATTGAGTTGTTCTTGCACCGATGCGTCTTCCGGCGCTTCGAGGGTAAAGGCCAAGCCCAAGGTTTCCAACCGGTCGGTCAGGGCGATGCCTACATCGAAGCTTACCATACGGGAAGCTTCCCCTTCACTACCCACATTGGCACGGATGCGTTCAGTAGCCTTGATGTTCATTTCAGGGTTCATCATATTGCCCGTCCAATTCAAGTAACTTCCGTTCCGTATATGGAAGGTCTTGAACGGAATAATCGGTATTTCGTACTTCAATTCCCCACTAATGACCGAGTAACGTCCATTAAGGAGCATTTCCCCTTGCGGTGTATATTGGAAAGCCAAGTCGCCTCCCCCTTCCACTTCCATGTAGTTGGAGCCATCCGCGGTCAAGTCGACATGCGCTTGTACGGCTTGGTCGATATGAATGGTCATGGCAATATCCATACCCGTAAGAGTAGCGGTCGGTTTACCCGTATCTTCCACCGTTACGGTATCGTTGAAGTTGACGAATTCCACCATATCGCCCAGTCGGTCGGTCACCATGAGTGGAGAATCCTTCAACACATAAGTGAAGTCGGTCTTGCCCAATACGTTCATGTTTCCACGCATTTTTAGTTCGTCTACCGGGCCTTTGAGGGTGGCATCTACATCTACATAAATCTTCCCGTAAGTGGTCGCCTTGCGGTTCTTTGGGGCGTTCATCAACTCGTAGTCGTTGGCCTTCATGCGGAGGTCCACCATCATCTTTTCCAAGTCAGAGAAATCCACGAAACCATTGATGGCAAAAGGTGTATCGCCCTTGGTGTAGATATTGAACTTGTCGAACATCATCTTGCTATCCACCATGTTCACCACCTTGTCGTCGAAACGGAAACCGACCGAGAGGTCAGGCATCGCCATGTTTACCGAATCGAGTTTCAAACCTCCGTTCAAGTCGGGTCGCATCGGATTGCCCGTCATAGAAAGGGTCCCGTCGATATCACCCGTAAATTCCACCATCTTTTCAGGGATGAACGGATTGAGCACCGTCAACGGGAAATGATGCAATTCAAGATCACCCGTAATGTCTTCATTGCCCAAGACATCGGCTTGGTAAATACCGTTCATGTAGACGATTTCCTGATTGTTGTGCATCAAGAACCCGTCCACATGATGTCGGCTACTATCTCCCGGCAAATAAACGCCACTCATTTCCCAATTGCCCAGCGGACTCTTTTCGTACTGGAAATCGTCCACCCGTACATCGGCACTGACCATCATCTGACCTTTGGAATCCACGTAGTGTACAGAGCCACCCAACCAACCGTCCAGGTCCGGCATGTAAGGAATCACCTTCCGGAATTGTTGGAGTCCGATACGCGAGAGTTCCACCGTCATTTCCTGATCGGCAATGGTGTCTTCGCGATTGGTATAGAAATGGATACCGGTACCTTGTTCATCAAACAATCGGACATCCCCGAAGATTCGTCCCCGATCCGCCAGGTAGATGTAGTTCCGCTCATTCAATTTGAAAGGGCGATAGACCAACGTCGGATTTTCCGGGAAGAGCTTCATACGGATTCCCCTTCTTCCAAGGGCCGCATTCACGCCTAGATAAATACCCTTTTCCTTCTTGGCATTGAGGTATTGTAAAAGAAGTTGTGCCTTTCCATTGCCGATATTTCCGTCCAAATCGATTTCGAAAGCTTCCTGTTCTGGTTTCGGAGTACTAATGACTCCAGCAAAGAAATCCAGTCCGTCAACTCCATGCTTCAAGTCAAGGCCGAGGGTGTCAATCGTCAAGCTATCGGTGGTGATGTTATAAAAGTAAGCTTCACCGTTGATGCCTTCTTCGGGCGAAGTTTCCAAATTCATGGATAGTTTGTCAAACGAGAAGCCTTGAACCATGCTCAAGTAGTTTCCAATCGGATTGTCCTTACCCGACTGGGCTTTCAAACAAATGCCCGGAAGCAGGGTTTTCAGTTCTTCCTGGTCAATGGTTTTCGAGGTCCATTGCTCTCCGGCACGGGCGGTAAACGCATCGACTTGTTGAAGAATTGTTTCTACATAACCCCGACCTTCGAAGTTTACGTCAAGGTCACCGGCTCGCATGTAAGCCCGAGTGGAATCCACCGAAGTAGCGAAACCCACAAAGAGGTCCTTGGTCTTGAAATTGCGTTTCGGCGCACGGACCCGAGTATCGGTCATCGAGGCATCGACCACGTATTTCTTTTGCAAGTCGCTCACGAACGACACTTCAAATTGGTGCGAAGTCAAGAAAGGCACATCCATGAGTTGCATCACTTGCCAATCAAGCTTCGGCACTTGCATGGAAAAGTGAGCCGCCACATCGTTGGGTTTCAATTTGGCATCGAGGCGGGCATCGACTTCCATGGCCGAGTTCCGGGCCTTGAGAGCCGCATCGAGTTGATGGTTTTCGAGCGATGCGTTCAGATCATACCCCGCCAAACGATAGTTGGTATAATGCACCTTGTCCACGGTTCCCTGCACGTGGAAATAAGTTTCAGGAGCAAAGAAGTCCAGTCCTTCCCCGTCGGCATGGAGATTCATCGAGACATCGAAAAGCGAGTCTTTCGGGAGGAACTGATACACGTCGAGGTCGTTGACCACGAAATCGGCCAAATAAGCATCCTTGCTTGTGTCGTACTGGGCATAGAGTCGGGCGGCTCTACGCATCTGGAAGCCTTCCGCCAAGGAAAGGGTATCGTTATGTACGGTGAGTTTCGTGCTATCCACCAAGGTTTTCGCTTGGGCTTCGGGTTGTTTCAAAAGGAAATCAGCACCCATTTTAGTTCCTGCCATGGTAAAGATACCATTCATTTGCGTTCCTCGGCGGATCGCTACCCGTCCGTCGGTCAACGGGCGCAAGAAACGCATGTCGAAGGATTCGGCCGAGAGATTGATTTCCCCACCTCTCCGGGTACTGTCCGTGAGATGCAATAAATCGCCTTCCGCCTCTACCTTAAATGATCGGGGTAATTCAGCAGAAAAAGTGCACAAGTGCAGACGATTCAAATCCCCGTCCACTCCCGTGAGGATACGGAGAGGTTGGGACGGATAACTCTTGATGAATTCTGGGTCCATTCCTCCGACTACCTTCACCATGTCACCCTTGCCAATCTCTGCCAACAAGCGTGCCGAAAGCACACCCGACTTTTTCAGATCGAGTACATCCCACCCGATTTGGGTTTGCAAGTCGAGCGAAGAATCGGTGGTTTTCATCACGAAACGAGGGATGTTTATGGTGGTAGAATCTGCCCAAATGCGACCTTCGGTACTCAAAAGTTCGAGTCCAGAGCGTTCAATCCAATCAAAACGGGCTATTTTTGCACGGATATCGCGTCCAGCGTAATAAACGGAATCAATCTGCAAATCGATATTTTTAAAGCTCAGATGATTGGTGTTCAATGTTTTACCAATACTATCCGGATGTAATCGTCCTGCTTCCACACCACTATCGTAGGACAGATTTGCTTCGTTTATTGCCATTGTTTTCACGAAATAGGACGATTCTTTCAGGTCAATTTCGCCATTTCTCAACGAAACACTAGGCAATTGGGTGCGTAAATAGAGACTATCTTGAGGCATTCTCAATGCCAATCCCACATTTTCGATGTCAATCTGATCCAACAAAATCTTCCAATACACCGGTTCGGTAGCAGTCGTATCGCTCTCAGACAGGGTTCCAAGCGTGATTTCAAGGTCTGAGTTCTTTACATAAAATTCGTTGATTCGGGCCGTTTCGGGTGAAAAAATCACCCCATGGCTCTCCAAAAAAAGTTCACCCAAATGTCCATTTATGCCCATTTCATCGAGAAAATCGCGTGTATCGATGGTTGCGTTCCGGATGGAAATTTCTTCAATCTCGATTTCTTTCTTCAACAATTTCCAGAAACGGAGTTCCACCTTCAACCGTTCGAGCGAGAGAAGGGTATCATTTTTCAGGGTGTCTACGGCCAATACATCGCTTACCACCAAGTCGAGCGGAAAGCGTAAAGCGAGCCGTCCAACAGAGATGTTCAAGCCGGTCGACTGGGAGGCAATGGCCGATGCCTTATCTACCGCAAACCGCTGAATGGGAGGTAGATACAGCAAGACAACCACCAGCAGAAACAACAAGAATGGCGAGGCAATAAGCCACAACCACCAGCGTCTTTTCCGAGGTGTTACAGGGATATTTGATTCTTCTTGTGGAGTCATTTTTCGTTACGTTTATGCAAACATAAACAATTTTATCGGGATTATGGTTTTATTTCATGTTGTTTAACTAAAAGTCAAAAACTCGAAAAGACAACTAAACATTTGGCCGTTTCACTAGTTTCCCATATCTTTGTTCGTTAATTAAAACGACGACCAAAGTGCTCATGAAAACAAACAATTTACTCATCCTTGCCGCCCTCATCATGGTTTTTACCGCTTGCGGTGCCGGCTCTAAAAAATCAACAGATATGGAAAAACGTACCCAAGTGAAAATCGAAACCACAATGGGCGAAATCATTGTGGAACTGTATAACGAAACACCGAAGCATCGCGACAACTTCATCAAGTTGGCCAAGGGAGGTGTATATGACAGCACCCTCTTCCACCGCGTCATCCGTCAATTCATGATCCAGGCGGGCGACCCGGAAAGCAAGAATGCAGCCGATACTGCCCAATTGGGTAGCGGCGATGTGGGCTATACCATTCCGGCAGAATTCGTACCGAAGTTCTACCACAAGAAGGGTGCCTTGGCGGCTGCCCGCATGGGAGACGACGTAAACCCGGAACGTGCCTCATCGGGATGCCAGTTCTACATCGTAACCGGACGCAAGTTCCGCGAATCTCAACTCCTCGACATGGCCGGCCAGAAGAACAATGCCCGTATGGACACTCTCTTCAACCAATTGGCTCGTAAGCACATGAAGGAAATCTACAAGCTCCGCAAGGCCAACGATCAGGACGGTCTCTTGGAACTCCAGGATAGCCTCGAAGCACAAGCTTACGCCCTTTACAAGGAAGAAGAGCCGTTCATGTTCACCCCGGAACAAGTTACGTCTTACACCACTATCGGTGGTGCTCCTCATCTGGATGGATCATACACCGTGTTCGGACAAGTCGTATCGGGCATG
Source organism: Bacteroides sp. (assembly GCA_015060705.1). Taxonomy (GTDB): domain Bacteria; phylum Bacteroidota; class Bacteroidia; order Bacteroidales; family Bacteroidaceae; genus Phocaeicola. The sequence goes on from SUXY01000018.1 coordinate 42,148, forward strand.
GAAACCGTGGAAAAGATTGAGGGAACCAAGACCGGCAAGGCCGATCGTCCGGTTGAGAATGTACGGATCCTGAAAGCGACGGTATTGGAATGATCATCGTCAATCGACATACCCTCGACAATGGTCTGCGCATCGTCCACTCCGAGGACCTGAATACCCAAATGGTAGCACTGAACGTGCTCTACAATGTGGGAGCACGCGACGAACACCCGGATCATACGGGCTTTGCTCACCTCTTCGAACATCTGATGTTTGGTGGTTCGGTGAACATCCCGGACTATGACACCCATGTGCAGAATGCCGGTGGAGAGAACAATGCGTGGACCAACAACGACATCACCAACTATTACATTACCCTTCCCCGTCAAAACGTGGAAACGGGATTCTGGCTGGAGAGCGACCGAATGCTCTCGCTCGACTTCAACGAAAAGAGTCTGGAGGTACAACGCCACGTGGTGATTGAGGAGTTCAAGCAACGCAACCTGAACCAACCGTATGGTGACGTAGGACACCTGGTGAGAGGATTGGTTTACAAGGCTCACCCCTACCAATGGCCGACTATCGGCAAGGAACCAAGCCACATAGAGAATGCCACACTGGATGATGTGAAGGATTTCTTCTTCCAGTTCTACGCACCAAACAATGCCATTCTGGCCGTTACGGGGAACATCTCATTCGAAGACACCGTAGCCTTGGCAGAGAAATGGTTCGGACCGATTCCGAGTCGAGACGTAAAACCTCGTCAACTGCCCGTGGAACCCGAGCAGACCGAAGAGCGTAGACTCACCGTGGTACGCAATGTCCCGGTAGATGCCCTTCACCTGATCTTCCACAAGTGCGACCGATTGCATCCCGACTACCATGTGTACGACATGTTGAGCGACCTGCTGAGCGCCGGACGTTCCAGCCGACTCATCCAGCATCTGGTTATCGAGAAGCAGATTTTCGGAAGCGTAGATGCCTATATTTCGGGCAGTATCGATGCTGGGATGTTTTATGTGGTAGGCAAGACAGCTCCAGGTATCAGCCTCGAAGAAGCAGAGGAAGCCGTATGGAAGGAACTGGAAGCCATGAAGACGGAAGACATTGCCGAGGAAGAAATCGAGAAGGTAAAGAACCGTTATGAAAGCGAACAAATCTTCAGCAACATCAACTACCTGAACGTAGCGACCAATCTGGCTTTCTATGAGCTCATTGGTCAAGCGGAAGACATCAACCACGAAGTAGAAAAATACCGTTCCGTTACAGCAGAACGCATCAAGGAAGTGGCAAAACGAACCTTCGTACGGGAGAATTGTTCGGTGTTGTATTATAAAAGTAATGTCATTCAGAGCGCAACGAAGTGAAGCGAAGAATCTCAGTAACACCCACTTTATGCACTCGGGATTCTTCGTCGCTAAAGCTCCTCTGAATGACAAAATTTGAGAAAAAATGATCCACCCACATCATTATAAAGCATTGTTCAAGCTCGGCCTTCCGATAGTCATTGGACAATTAGGCATGATTGTCCTGGGCTTTGCCGACACGCTGATGATTGGACATCATAGCACCGAAGACTTGGCGGGAGCCAGTTTCGTAAACAACATGTTCAACCTAGCTATTATCTTTGCCACGGGATTCTCGTATGGGCTCACCCCCATTGTGGGAAGTCTCTTCGGGAAAGGCGAACAAGAAGCCGTGGGACGAACCTTGAAAAATGCCCTCCTTGTCAATGGATTAATAGGTATCTTGCTTACCCTCGTTATGGGAGCCCTTTACCTCAATATCCACCGACTGGGCCAACCGGAAGAATTGCTTCCCCTAATGCGCCCCTATTACATTGTGTTGCTCATCTCGTTGATTTTCGTCATGCTCTTCAATGCGTTCAAGCAATTTGCAGATGGAATTACGGATACTCAAACACCCATGTGGCTTCTCATCGGAGGCAATGTACTGAACATCTTCGGCAACTGGGTATTGATTTACGGACACTTCGGATTCCCGGAAATGGGCTTGTTGGGAGCCGGTGTCGCCACTTTGACATCGCGCATCATGATGCTTCTGGCCTTTGCTACCATCTTCTTCACCGGCAAGCGATACCAACCTTACAAAGAAGGATTCCTGTCCGGGAAATTGAACAAATCCGACTTCCTCCAACTGAACAAGCTCGGATGGCCCGTAGGCTTACAAATGGGCATGGAAACCGCTTCTTTTTCCCTTGCTACCATTATGGTCGGCTGGTTGGGCGCCACGGCATTGGCGGCACACCAAGTAATGCTTACCATCGGACAATTGGGATACATGATGTATTACGGCATGGCCGCGGCAGTAGCCGTTAGAGTAAGTAATTTTCATGGACAAAAGGATACTGAAAGTGTACGCCATTCCGCTTCGGCAGGGTTTCATATCATCCTCCTCATGGCAATCTGCGTATCCATTCCATTGTTCTTGTTGAAAAACGAAATCGGGGGTTGGTTTACGGATAACGATGAAGTGACCCTCTTAGTAGCAAGCCTCATCGTCCCGTTCATTATCTACCAATTTGGAGACGGAATGCAATGCAATTATTCAAATGCGCTCCGAGGCATCGCCGATGTCAAACCGGTGATGTACATCGCTTTCATTGCATACTTCATTATCTCGCTTCCGGCAGGTTACCTCTTCGGCTTTGTTTTTGATTGGGGATTGACGGGCATCTGGCTCTCCTTCCCATTCGGATTGACCAGTGCCGGACTGATGTTCTGGTGGAGATTTAGAAGTCAGACCAAATAAAAAGATGGTGTGTAATCCGCGCCAAAAAAGAAGTGGATGCGTATTTGACACATCCACTTCATATTTCTTAATCCATATCAAAGCCGTTCCATAGGTTTCCAGCCGGTAGTGGTGCCGTCAAATCAATTAGCTCCTTGGACACCGGATGAACGAACGTCACCCTACGGGCATGCAAACAGATACTTCCATCCGGATTCGAGCGCGGAGAACCATACTTCAAGTCCCCCTTGATGGGGCATCCCATCTTCGCCAACTGGCATCGGATTTGGTGATGGCGCCCCGTCTGCAAATCGACCTCCAACAAGTGATAGTTCTGCGAATGGCCAATCAGCTTGTAACGGAGAATTGCCTTCTTGCTGTTCGGACGCTCCTTGTCGTAAGCATACGACTTGTTCTGCTTTTCATTACGCACCAGCCAATGCGTGAGCTCACCCTCTAATTCCTTCGGACGCTCCTTCACTATGGCCCAGTACGTTTTCTTCACCTCTCCCAGACGGAACATATCGTTCAATCGGGAAAGCGCCTTGCTGGTCTTGGCAAACACCACCAACCCACTAACAGGTCGGTCCAAGCGGTGTGTTACCCCCAAGAACACATTCCCCGGCTTAGCATACTTTTCCTTGATGTACTCCTTCACCGTTTCCGAGAGCGGAGTATCACCGGTCTTGTCGCCTTGCACAATCTCCGAAGAAGTCTTGTTGACGACAATGATATGATTATCTTCGTAAACGACCGTCATGAGTCGGAATTACATGTTCATACCACCGTCTACCTGAATCACCTGACCAGTCACGTAAGAAGACATGTCAGAAGCCAAGAATGTAGCAATGTTAGCCACATCTTCCGGAGTACCGCCACGACGCAAAGGAATACGCTTCGCCCATTCAGCTTTCACTTCTTCACTCAATTGGTTAGTCATGTCAGTGATGATGAAACCCGGAGCGATAGCATTTGCACGTACGCCACGAGAACCCAATTCCTGAGCGATAGACTTAGCCAAACCAATCATACCTGCCTTAGAAGCAGAGTAATTGCACTGACCAGCATTACCATGTACACCTACTACAGAAGCCATGTTGATGATGCTACCACCACGTTGACGCATCATGATCGGAGTACAAGCATGAATGAAATTGAACGCAGACTTCAAGTTTACGGCAATCACCGCATCCCATTGAGCTTCGCTCATACGCATCATCAAACCGTCCTTAGTGATACCCGCATTGTTCACCAAGATATCGACAGAGCCGAATTCTTCCTTGATCTGATTTACTACCTTTTCTGTATCTTCGAAAGAAGCCGCGTTAGAAGCATAACCCTTCGCCTTCACACCGAAAGCTGCGATTTCCTTTTCTGTATTCAAACCATTTTCATCAATCACCAAGTCTGTGAATGCAACGTTTGCACCTTCAGAAGCAAACTTCAAAGCAATTGCCTTACCAATACCACGTGCAGCACCAGTTACAATAGCTGTCTTACCAGTTAATAATCCCATAATCTTATTAATTAATTTATGATTGTTCTTTAACACTTTTATGCCCCAATGCACCATACACAATCTTGGCAACATACTCCCAACCTTCACGGTCGTCCAAGTCCTCCCCAATCTTGCCACGGACATAAGGCACCTCGATACCTTTAATGCAATAGTGCAAAATATCAGCCAAGATATCAACATTATCCACCTCGAAAAGACCTTGTTCCTTGCCTTCTACCAAAATCTGCTTGAACAAGGTAATTTCGTTCATGTCGAAATTACGGCGCACTCTTTCCACTCTCCAGATATCACGGAAGAAGCTTGCACGCAAATTACCATTACGCAAGACAATCATCTTGATGCTATCCAAGTGAGTTTCAATCAGCTTCAGTATCTTCACGTCAGGAGCAATCTTTTCCGAAGCCACCTTGACCAATGCATCTGACAACATTTCCAATTCCGACTCTACGACCGCCATATAAATTTCCTCCTTGCTCTTGAAGTAGGTATACAACGTTCTACGCCCCTTACCGGAAGCGAGGGAAATGTCATTCATCGTCGTATTGTCTACCCCATTCTTGGCAAACAGTTGACGGGCTACATCCACTAATTTAGCTCTTGTTTTTGATACTGCCATAAATTCTTTTTGCACATTACATATACATGTGTGCAAAATTACACTTTTTCTTTTATTCCTACAAGCAATCTAGAAATAAATATATAGATAGAAAAGATTCGGAGTTTTTGGATATAAAAAAGGAGAAGCATTTGCTTCTCCTTGTAGTTGCGGAGGCCTGACTCGAACAGACGACCTTTGGGTTATGAGCCCAACGAGCTACCAACTGCTCCACTCCGCGATGTTTACTTTTTGGTGGGCGTTGACGGATTCGAACCGCCGACCCTCTGCTTGTAAGGCAGATGCTCTGAACCAGCTGAGCTAAACGCCC
>SUXY01000019.1 GCA_015060705.1 Bacteroides sp.
CCTTGACGAACCGACTACCGGCCTTCACTTCGAAGATATCCGTGTATTGATGAATGTCCTCAACCGACTGGTTGACAAGGGAAATACGGTCATCGTCATCGAACACAACCTGGATGTGATTAAATTGGCCGACCATATCATTGATATGGGTCCTGAAGGAGGACGGGGAGGAGGACAGGTACTTTCTACCGGCACACCGGAAGAAGTAGCTGAAAGCAAGAAAGGGTATACTCCAGCATTTATAAGAGAAGAATTGAAATAGTATTTCACCACAGAGTACACGGAGTAGCACTGAGTTTTAAAGTCCTTTTTATGGTGTAAATTAAAACTCCGTGAAACTCCTAAAACTCTGTGGTGGAAAAATCAAAAGAGAAATACAATGAAAGAAAAAATAAACAAGACCAATGCCGCCCGTCTGCTCGACAAGGCAAAGGTAAAATACGAACTCATCCCATACGAGGTAGATGAAAATGATTTGAGCGCACCGCATGTAGCCGAAAGCCTGGGCGAAAACATCGACCAAGTATTCAAGACCTTGGTACTGCATGGTGATAAATCAGGCTATTTTGTATGCGTCATCCCTGGCGAACATGAAGTAGACTTGAAAATGGCGGCCAAGGTATCGGGCAACAAGAAGTGCGACCTCATCCCGATGAAAGACCTCCTTCCACTGACCGGCTACATCCGGGGAGGTTGTTCGCCTATCGGAATGAAGAAACTTTTCCCCACGTATATTCATGAAACCTGCATGGATTTTCCATTCATCTTCGTGAGTGCAGGAGTGAGAGGATTGCAAGTAAAGATAGCTCCCCAAGACCTTATCAATCAGTCCAAAGCGACAATTTGCGCCCTTTTCACCGAATAAATCAGTAAAAAGAGCCACTTTCGTGGTTCTTTTTTTTATGATTTCTCGAAAAATTATATCTTTGCATCATTATCATTTATTAATCTTAAATTCTATCAGCTATGTTCAGTAAACATCCTAAAGGACTGATTGCAGCGGCATTGGCAAACATGGGTGAACGCTTCGGCTTCTACATCATGATGGCTATCTTAACGCTCTTCATCTCTGCAAAGTTCGGTTTGTCTGAAACGACTACCGGTTACATCTATTCGGCATTCTATGCCTCAATCTACATTTTGGCTCTCGTGGGAGGTATCATTGCCGACAAGACCAAGAACTTCAAGGGAACTATCCTAGCCGGTTTGATCATGATGGCGGTGGGTTATCTCATCATTGCTATCCCAACTCCAACTCCGGTTCCTAGCCTTGGCCTTTATTTGGGCTTGACTTGCTTGGGTTTGGCAGTTATCGCTTTCGGTAACGGTTTGTTCAAGGGTAACTTGCAGGCATTGGTGGGTCAGATGTACGACAACCCGAAGTACTCAAGCATGCGTGACTCTGGTTTCCAAATTTTCTATATGTTTATCAATATCGGTGGTTTCTTCGCTCCTTGGATTGCTATCGGTGTACGTAACTGGTTCTTGAAGGCCAATGGTTACGATTACGATGCTACCTTGCCGGAACTTTGCCACCAATACTTGGCAGAAGGAAGCAATATGGCTCCACAAGCATTGGAAAACTTGAATACTTTGGCTAACAAGGTGGTATTGGATGGTACTCAAGTATCAGACATGACTACTTTCGTGAACAGCTACCTCGATGTGTTTAACCGTGGTTTCCACTATGCATTCATGGCAGCTATCGTAGCTATGGGTATTTCTTTGGTTATCTATTTGATGAACAAGAGCAAATTCCCAGATCCAGGCAAGAAGGTTAAGGCCGACAAGACTGAAAAAGTTACTGTAAGCAAGGAAGAAATCCAAATGAGTGCTACCGAAATCCGTCAGCGTATCTATGCATTGTTCGCTGTATTCGGCGTGGTTATCTTCTTCTGGATGTCATTCCACCAGAATGGTTATTCATTGACATACTTTGCCCGCGACTATGTAAATTTGAGCGTTATCAACATCGACCTCGGCTTCACTCAAATCAAGGGTGCTGAAATCTTCCAGTGCGTGAATCCGTTCTTCGTGGTAACATTGACTCCAATCATCATGTGGTTCTTCGGCAGAATGAGTCAAAAGGGTAAAGAACCTTCAACTCCGATGAAGATTGCCATCGGTATGGGTATCGCCATGTTGGCATTCATATTCTTGATGGTATTCTCATTCACTTTGCCTTCAAAGGATGCTTTGTCAACCATGACTGCTGAACAAATCGACGCTATCCGTGTCACTCCATGGATTATGATAGGTATGTACTTCATCCTGACCGTTGCCGAATTGTTCATTTCTCCGTTGGGCTTGTCATTCGTATCTAAGGTAGCTCCTCCGCACTTGCAAGGTTTGATGCAAGGTTGCTGGTTGGCTGCAACTGCTGTTGGTAACTCATTGCTCTTCATCGGTGGTATTCTTTACACTACTGTACCTATCTGGGCTTGCTGGTTGGTATTTGCTGGTGCAACTGCTGCTTCCATGATTGTAATGCTTTCCATGGTGAAGTGGTTGGAACGTGTAGCCAAATAAAAATTCACAAGTAATTTGACATAGTAAATCCCTCCAAGCAATGTCCTTGGGGGGATTTTCTTTGTTTATTAAGTAAAAAAGAATATCTTTGCACTCCAAATGAATATTAATCACTAATTTAAATTTTAATCTATGTTTGAAGGACAACCCAAAGGGTTATACGCATTAGCGTTGGCAAACACGGGCGAACGATTTGGTTACTATACCATGTTGGCCGTATTCGTGTTGTTCTTGCAGGCTAACTTCGGCTTCTCAGCCGCAACTGCAGGTACTATTTATTCAGCTTTCTTAGGTCTCGTTTACTTTATGCCATTGTTCGGTGGTATCGCTGCCGACAAGTTGGGTTATGGTAAAATGGTGACTATCGGTATCACTATCATGTTCCTTGGTTACTTGCTTTTGGCTTTGCCATTGGGTGCAAATACAGTAGCTATTGCAGCTATGGGTGGTGCCTTGTTGCTCATCTCAGTGGGTACTGGTTTGTTCAAGGGTAACTTGCAGGTAATGGTAGGTAACCTTTATGATGAAGCTAAGTATTCAGACAAGCGTGATGCCGGTTTCTCTGTATTCTACATGGCTATCAACATCGGTGCGATGTTTGCTCCGACTGCTGCTATCAAAATTATGGAATGGGCACAGACTTCACTCGGCGTAAGCGAAGCTGATTCTTATCACTATGCTTTCGGTGTGGCTTGTTTGTCATTGATCGCTTCTATCGCTATCTATTACATCTTCCGTAGCACATTTGCTCACACAGACCGTAGCAAGAAGACTGCTGCTGCAGGTAACACTAACGTGAAGGAATTGACTCCGGCCGAAACTAAGGAACGTATCGTATGTCTCTGCTTGGTATTTGCCGTAGTTATCTTCTTCTGGATGGCTTTCCACCAGAACGGTGCTACATTGACATTCTTTGCACGTGACTATACCGCCACTTCTTCTACAGGTATTGAAAGCATGGCATTCGACGTAGTGAACCTCGTGTTCGGTATCTTCATCGTTTACGGTTTGTTCGGTTTGTTCCAGAGCAAGACTGGTAAGGGTAAGGGTATCGCTGCTGCTGTTATTGCTGCTGCTGTAGGTGGTTTGATTTACAAGTATAGCACATTGCCTGAAGTTACTAGCGTTAGCGCTCCTATCTTCCAACAGTTCAATGCATGTTTCGTTGTTGCCTTGACTCCGGTTTCAATCGCTATCTTCGGTGCTTTGGCCAAGAAGGGTAAGGAACCTTCTTCTCCGATGAAGATTGGTCTCGGTATGTTGGTTGCTGCTGCTGCTTATGTATTGATGATTGTAGGTTCTATGGGTCTTGCAGCTCCTGAACTCGGTGCTGATGGTCAACCTTTGCACATGGCAGACGTTACTCCGAACCTCTTGATTTCTACTTACCTCGTATTGACATTCGCTGAATTGTTGCTTTCTCCGATCGGTATCTCGTTCGTGACTAAGGTAGCTCCTCCGAAGTACGCTGGTATGATGATGGGTGGTTGGTTCGTTGCAACTGCTATCGGTAACTTCCTCGTAGCTATCCCTTCATTGATGTGGGGTGCTTCATTGACCGTTGTATGGGGAACATTGGCTGCTATCTGCGTTGTAGCTGCTCTCTTCATCTTCGTTATCTTGAAGCGTTTGGAAAAGGTTGCTAAGTAATCTGATTCTGATAGATAATTGTAAGGGCACTCATTCGTGAGTGCTCTTTTTTTGTACGTATTTGTCATTCAGACGACCGAAGGGAGGAAGACGAGTTGTTGAGGACTCTGTCCGAAAAATCTCGATAGCATACACTAATGCATCCACGTGAATGTCCTCGAGATTCTTCGCTTCGCTCTGAATGACAATTGGTGTTAACTGATTACAGCACCACCACAAAAGTAGTCCACTCATCCTTATAAGGAAGCAAGGCGATGCTTCCCCCTTGCAAACGCATGATTTGCTTACTTAGACTGAGACCAATACCGCTTCCTTCTTCCTTGGTAGTGAAGAAAGGAACAAACATCTGCTCGGCCACTTCTGGAGCTATCTTCGGACCATTGTTTGATACTTCGATGCGAACCATGTCCTGATCATCACAATACGCACGGATACGGATTTCTCCTTCCAAAGCATCACCGATAGCCTGCACTGCATTCTTCAAGAGATTGGTCATGACTTGCGTCAACAGACTTTCATCGGCAAAAACCATGAGGTCTTCTTGTACTTCTTCCAATACGATATGGATATTCGGATACGAATGTTGATGAAGTGCCAGTTGTATCATTCGTTCGAGGAAAGGACGCACATCGAAAAGGGTAGGCTCAGGTGAGGGTAAACGGGTAAGCTTACGATAAGACATCACGAAATTCACCAATCCCTTACCAGTGGCATGAATGGTTTCCAAGCCCTGACGAAGTTCTTCATCCTGTTGGGCGCCTGGCAATCCCAAGAGTGTTTCGCTGAGTGAAGTAACCGGAGTAAGCGAGTTCATCATCTCGTGGGTAAGCACTCGGGTAAGACGAATCCAAGAATCGATTTCCCGTTCATCCAATTCATGATTGATGTCGTTCAAGGCAATGATACGAAGAGGTTTGTCCTGAATGGTAATTCCTGACACCCGCATGGACAGATTGACCATTCCCCGTTCGGTGGTATATTCCACTTGTTGCTTTTGTCCCGGCATAGCTTCTGTAAAAGCCTTTTCTACATTGTCTGAAATGCGTGAAAGCTGCTTGATATTTGTCAGTACCTCCAAGCCCAAAAGCTTCAAAGCCTTTCGGTTCTTCTGGAAGACATTTCCCTTATCGTCCAGCACCACGATACCCGTCTCCACGAAATCCATAATCAGTTCGTAGTATTTCTCCCGTTGAACGGTTTCTTTCTTGATGTTCTGAAGAATACAAGCGATACGGTTGAGCATCACATTCACCTTCGATGCATCCTTGTCTACCACGTGTTCATAGAAGTGTACGGCAGGGTCGTCGTTCTCGATGGCATCGAGTAGAAAGGCTACCTTACGGGTGTGGTAGGTGTAGAGGCGATAGAAACTCCATACCGTCCAAACAAGGGTAGGAAACGCCACGGTTAACCATAGCCAATTATGCTCCGTTATGAGCCATACACAGATGCCTGACAGCATTAATACCCATATTAAACGTGTCCAAAAAGTATTGTAATATCGTTTCATGATTTGTCTATTCTATTTTTTGTCATTCAGAGCGAAGCGAAGAATCTCGGTAGCATAAAGTGGGTGTTATCGAGATTCTTCACTACACTTCGTTCCGTTCTGAATGACAATATGTGGGGGAATTCACTTTTACAATCCATACTTCTTCATCTTGTTATAAAGTGTCTGACGGGTAATGCCCAACTGAGCAGCTACTGCCGAAAGATTCCCATCATGCTTGTCTATCGCTTTGCGAATCATCACGAGTTCCATATCTTCCAAGGTTTCCATGGCCGATTCCTGAGCCGGTGAAAGGCTTTTCTTCGGAAAGTGGAAACTGGAGTCGTGAATCACTCCCCCCTCGCTAATAATCACTGCCTTCTCGATGGCATGTTCCAATTCACGGATATTGCCATACCACGGATGCTCCTTCAACTTCTGTTGGGCAGCCTCGGAAAGGGTAAGCGGTCCTTTGTCGTATTGCTTGGCAAAACGCTCCACGAAGAGTTCCGCCAAAGGGATGATGTCTTCCTTCCGTTCACGCAAAGGAGGGATTTCGAGGTGGATGGTATTGATGCGATAGAGCAAGTCTTCACGGAACTTGCCTTGGACAACCCATTCGTCTAGGTTGGCATTGGTCGCACAAACCAATCGAACATCCACGGGGATAGGATCATTACTTCCCACCCGCACCACACTACGGCTCTGAAGCACGGTCAGTAGCTTGGATTGCAAATGATAGGGCAGATTACCTATCTCGTCAAGGAAGATGGTTCCTCCATTAGCGGCTTCAAACTTGCCCGGACGATCGGCATGGGCATCAGTGAAAGCCCCTTTCTTGTGACCGAACAACTCGCTCTCGAAGAGGGTTTCCGTAACGGCTCCCATATCCACCGTTACCATGTCCCGACGGAAGCGGCGGGAGAGGGTATGAATCTCGCGTGCCAACATCTCCTTACCCGTACCGTTCTCGCCGGTGATGAGCACGTTGGCATCTGTTACGGCTATCTTTTCTACCATGGCACGTAGGTCACGCATCGGTGCACTGGCGCCCCAATACATGGCCGATGGGGTGCGTTCTTCCTTCTTTTTCCGTCCCTTCGATGCCTCACAAGCCTTCTTCAAGGTCTCGATGAGCTTGGCATTGTCCCACGGCTTCACCACAAAATCGGTCGCTCCTTCCTTGATGCCCCTTACCGCCAAATCAATATCGGCATAAGCTGTAAAGAGCACCACGGGCAAGGCCGGGTGCATTCGCTTGATTTCGTGCAACCAATAGAGTCCTTCATTACCCGAATTGAGTGCATCGGTAAAGTTCATGTCAAGCAGCACCACATCGGGGTTTTCTGAACGAAGAACGGATGGAAGGGTCACGGGTGAGGGCAGGGCAATGATTTGCTCGAATACTCCTTTCAAAAGTAGTTTCAAGGCCGAAAGAACGCCCCGGTTATCGTCGATAATAAGTATGGTTTTTGGTTTTGCCATGATTCTTGCTTTTAGATAAACAAAAATAAGTATTATTGATATATCCACCTAATGATTGTCTAAAAATCATACAGATGTTTTGGTCACAGGTCACAGAATCACAGAATCACAGCTGCTTTAAATTGAACAAAACCATAAATATAACCAATATATATATATTGAATTATCTATATATTAGATAGTTATATTATTATTACTATTTTTGAATACAAAATTAAACAACTGTGATTCTGTGACTCTGTGACGCTTCATTGTCTCATACCCTAGTCAGATATATACGTGAGGTAATAAAGCCGTATACGTTAAGCCATGAAGATGTATCATCTTATAAAAGCAAGCCGTATATGTGTTAATTGAAACTTCAAAACTGTCTAATTATTTGACGCCAATGTCTAATTATTAGACAATTCACTCCGACAGCGAAACACATAATCATCTTATAATCAAAAGAATAAAAGTTTGGCACGGTATTTGTAGTACAATTAGCGAGAATGAATGATTACGCTTTAATCATTGCGTAATGTTTCTTATTTTAATGTATAAAAAGGAAGTTTCGTTGCGAAACGCGACTTCCTTACTTGAAATTGCTAACTTTAAACACAAAATTAGATATATGAAACAACTTTATTACGTCGTTCAGACACTACTACATGGCCGAAATGCCAATATCATCAAAATCGTCTCTCTCGGATTGGGATTGATGATGAGCATCCTGCTATTTTCGAGAGTAGCCTACGAACAGAGCTTTGATACTTGCTTCAAGGAGCATGAGAATCTCCACCAAATATGGGTAAGATTCAGCACAAAGAATGAAACTTTCGACTGGCAAGAAATGTGTATAGGAAAACTGGCAGGAGGTATCTTCGAGAACTTTCCCGACAAGGTGGAAAGTGCAACGACTATCAGCAAATGGTTGGCAAATGACCCCCTTTACCATGGAGAGGTGAAATTTGATGACCATAAGATAGTGGCCGACTCGCTTTTCTTCCAAACCATGGGTATCGAAGTGACCAGCGGAAACCCCGTACAGGACCTGCAACAAGTGGATGTCATCTACCTAAGCGATGACTTGGCCAAGCGTATGTTCGGTGGAGAGAACCCGATAGGAAAGGTCATCAGCTACAACAAGCAGATGCCTTTGACCGTCCGTGGCACGTATGCCGACCTACCTGCCAACAGCACCGTTCGCCCCAAGGCCGTCATTTCCATGCCTTCCATTTGGAAGAGAGGTTGGGGAAACTATTCGTGGAATGGAGGTGACAGTTGGCCAAGCTACCTTCGCATCAAGCCGGATACGGATATCGAGGCACTGAACAAGCAAGTGAATCTCGCCATCCAACAGAACATCCCTGCCAATATGGGCTTCAATATGGAAGCCGAGATACGCCCCATCCGTGATACCTATCGCAACTACGACGAGGTGAAGCGCATGAGCACCATCATGGCTATCCTGGCTGCCTCCATCCTCTCTATTACGGCTTTGAATTATGCATTGCTTTCCATTTCCTCGCTGAGCCGACGTGCCAAGGCTATCGGTGTACACAAATGTAGCGGTGCAGAAACAGGCACCATCTTCGGGATGTTCCTTTGGGAAACCGCCATTATCATTGGTATAGCCTTGCTCCTGATGGGCTTCCTTACCCTCAATCTTCAAGACTTTGTGGAAGATACGGCATCTACCAAGCTGACTTCGCTCTTTGCGATGGAGCGTATCTGGGTATCCTTGTCGGTAGTAGGTGTGTTATTCCTCATCGGTGGCGTATTGCCGGGGTATATCTTCTCAAAGATTCCCGTTACACAAGTATTCAAGCGTTATACCGAAGGAAAGAAAGGATGGAAACGCCCGTTGCTCTTCGTGCAATTTGCAGGTGTGGCTTTCATTGCCGGTATCATGATAGTGGTGATGCTTCAATACTATTATGTACTGAGCAAGGACGCCGGTTATAACCCCGAACGTATTGTGGCGGAATACCAATATTGCCGTAATAATGAAACAAGTCAGGCGGTCAAGAATTTCTATCAAGGATTACCCTACGTGGAAACCGTAGCCGCCTCTCGCGAAAACAGCCCTTTGTGGGGATATAGCGGAGAATTGATGTACGATGAAGGAGGAAATAGCTTGTTTTCCACCAAGTACGACTACATGGATGAAGACTATATCAAAATGATGGGTATCGGTGTGAAACAAGGCCGTGTGCCTCGTGAGAGAGGTGAAGTAGCTGCCAACGAAACTTGGTTGAAGACACGTGGTTGGAGTGCTGAGCAAGCCATCGGACAGACCATTCAAACCGAAGAAGGGAAGGTAAAGATTGTGGGTATCATCCAGGACTTCCAAATCGGCAATTTCTTTAACGAAAATCAGCCTTTCCTGATGCACTTCAACCGAAGATTCAATGGTATGATTCATATCCGTCTGAAAGAACCTTTTGCCGAAAACTTGCAACGGTTGAACAAGGAAGCCAGCGAAGCATTCCCTGGTCAAACTATCGAATTCGAGAGCTTGGAGCAGGCATTGGCAGATTCTTACAACTCCGTCCGTGTCTTCCGAAACGCCACGATTGCGGCCACCTTCGTCATCCTCTTCATCACTCTGATGGGCTTGATAGGCTACACTAACGATGAAACCCAACGTCGCTCGAAGGAAATCGCCATCCGCAAGGTGAACGGGGCAGAAGCATCCGGCATCCTCGAACTTTTGGCGAAGGATGTGCTCGTGACGGCACTTCCGGCGGTATTGCTCGGCACCTTGGCCTCGTGGTATGTGGGTGAGCTATGGATGAGCCAATTCGCCACGACTATGGGTAGCACCATACCTTATTATATAATGACCGCCCTCGTGACCTTGCTGATGATTGTGGGTGTGGTCTTGGTGAAGACATGGAAGATTGCGAATGAAAATCCGGTGATTAGTATTAAGAGTGAATAATTTAAGTTCACCACAGAATACACAAAGTCACACGGAGAAAACAAGAAACTCTGTGAAACTCCGTGTACTCCGTGGTGAAATAAAACGATAACAACAAAAAAACATACTATTATGATTAAGATTGAAAACCTCAGTAAAGTATTCCGTACAGAAGAAGTAGAAACCGTAGCATTGAACGGTGTGAACATGCAAGTAAGCGAAGGCGAATTTGTCGCCATTATGGGTCCTTCGGGATGTGGCAAATCGACCTTGCTCAATACCCTTGGCCTCCTGGACAACCCGACGGGAGGAAGTTACCAGCTCCTCGGCACCGAAGTGGCCGACTTGCAGGAAAAGCAACGTACCCGCTTGCGCAAGGGCGTGATAGGCTTCGTCTTCCAGAGCTTCAACCTCATCGACGAGCTGAACGTGTTCGAGAATGTGGAACTCCCGTTGACTTACCTCGGCATCAAGAAGGCCGAACGCAAGCAGATGGTGAACGACATGCTGAAGCGCATGAACATCAGCCACCGAGCCAAGCACTTCCCGCAACAGCTCTCGGGTGGTCAGCAACAACGTGTGGCCATTGCCCGTGCCGTGATTACCAACCCCAAGCTCATCCTTGCCGACGAACCTACCGGTAACCTCGACTCGAAGAACGGCTTGGAAGTGATGAACCTCCTCACCGAGCTGAACAAGGAAGGCACTACGGTAGTGATGGTGACTCACTCCAAGCACGATGCCTCGTTTGCTCATCGCATTGTGCATCTCTTCGATGGTAGTGTGGTGGCGAATATTGTGGAATGATTTTTTTACTCACCACAGAGTACACAGAGTTCCACAAAGTAATATTATAAATAAACTCTGTGAAACTCCGTGTTACTCTGTGGTGAAACCCAAAAAGAAAAACGTATGAAACAAATTTATTACGCAATACAGAACATTATCCGCGGGAAGGATTCCACCCTTATCAAGGTGGTTTCCCTTTCCTTGGGACTCTTTTTGTCAATCATTCTACTTGCCCGAGTGGCATTGGAATTGAGTTTTGATACTTTTTATCAAGATTATGAGCAATTGCATGTGGTACAAACCGCATGGGAAAACAAAGACGGAAAAGGCAAGCCAAGTCCTTATAACATCTATCCAAGCGGAGAAACACTGATGAAACATTTTCCAGAACATGTTGAATCCTCCACGGTGATATATACTTTCATCGGACAGACCTTGAAACATGGAAATGAAAATTATTCATCAAAAATAGTTGCAGCCGATTCTCTTTTCTTCCAGACAATGGGCATTCCATTGATAAAGGGAAATGTCCTGGACTTGAATATACCCGATGCTATATTCCTGTCCAATACCCAAGCACGCAAAATCTTTGGCGACCAAGACCCTATGGGAAAAGTCTTGATATGGGGAGGCAGTTATGAAAAGGTAGTAAAAGGTATCTTTGCAGATGTGCCTGAAAATGTGACCATTCAAACCCAAGCTGTGCTTTCAATGAACAGTGTCACCAACTGGAAAGGGTGGAATAGTGGAGGAAATTACCTCACAATGATACGCATGAAAGAAGGAGCCGACATTGATTTTATCAACCAACGCACATCAACTGTATTTGCCAACTATCTCCCCATCAGCGATCATTACGGACAATACGGGATTTCAGGCATCGATATATCCATCACCCCCTTGAAAGGGTATCACTTGCAACAAGGGAAGGTAATGACCATGATTTATATCATGTCCTTATTGGCCATCATATTGCTCCTTGCCTCAGCGTTCAATTATGCATTGATATCCATTTCTTCTTTGGCAAATCGAGCCAAGGGCATTGCCATACACAAATGTAGTGGTGCAGAAAACGTACACATCTTCGGCATGTTTTTCTGGGAAACATTTGTTGTCGTGATGATTTCTATCCTGATAGCCATTTTCCTTATCATCAACTTCCAAGCAAAGATAGAGGAACTGACCGATGCTACCATTCAAGGAATGTTCAGCTTACAGAATTTATGGGCGCCATTGGTTGCTATTGTCGTATTATTCATCATCGGATGTGTTTTGCCTGGACGATTGCTTACGTCTATTCCTGTGACCCAAGTCTTCCGTCGGTACAAGAAAAACAGAAAAGGTTGGAAATATCCGCTATTGTTCATTCAATTTATGGGTAGTGCTTTCCTGCTTTGTTTTGTAGCACTCATTTTCTCTCAATATCATTATACCATGAACAAGGATTTGGGTTGGAATGCTGAACGCTTGGTTTATTGCTATCATGCTTTCGATAATCCGCTGAACGGGCTTAGCAATATACGCAACTTGCCGTATGTGGAAGGAGTCGAGAATGCGAATACGGTTATATTGGAAGCTTATGCCCCTTTCTCTGTAAAAGATGAGAATGGTACTGTCTTGTTTTTCCCTCGAAGCAATTTCGCCAATACAGACTTCTGTAAAATGTTGAACATTAAACTGATAGCAGGGAAATACCATACTCAGCCCAATGAACTGGTCGTCAATCAAGCGTTCGTAAAGAAGATGGGCTGGACAAGCAATGGAATCGGAGAAATAGTACCTGAAATGGGAACCGTAACGGGCATCATCGAATACTCGTTCCCTGACCGTGTAGAAATGGAACCTTATTGCATCCGTTGGTGGAATAATGAAGCAGAAACGGCTTGTCTTCACGTGAAATTGAAAGAACCTTTTGCCGATAATCTCCAACGGTTGAATGAAGATATGAAAAAACTTTATCCGCAAGAAGAGATTGTCTTTAAACCCGTCGATGATGCTATGAGCAACATCTTCCGTTCTGCCCGCATCTTTAGGGATTCCGTACTTATAGCTTGTATTGTTACTCTCTTCATCACACTACTAGGTGTCATCGGCTATACCAACGACGAAGTGCGGAGACGTAGTAAGGAAATCGCTATCCGAAAGGTGAATGGGGCAGAGGTCGGTCATATCTTGCAGATGCTTTGTAAGGATGTAGCCATCATCGCCTTACCGGCCGTATTGATAGGAACGCTTGCATCGAAGTATGTAGGAGAGCTATGGGTATCGACCAATTTCAGGGATATTCTTGCCATCAACCCTCTTATCTATATAGGTGTAGGCATCGCGGCCATGGCTTTCATCCTCGGCACGGTCATCGTGAAGTCTTGGCGTGTGGCGAATGAGAATCCGGTGGTAAGCATCAAGAGTGAATAAATAAAAAGATGATGTAACTGCTGGTTACATCATCTTTTTTCTTCTTATCGGCACTATGTTTTCAGTGTTTTCAGTTTTCAGTTTATTTTCTCATTGCTTTCTTATCATACGTAAATGTCTAAAATTTAGACGTCATTGTCCAAGAATTAGACACTCCGTAATTTCCAAAATCTATAACCAATTCATTATCAATCATCTAAAAGTCTGGCACGGTATTTGTAGGTAAATTAGTAGAAATGATAAAAAACAAATAAATAAAAGATAAATGCTATGAGACAAAAAATGATGATGATGCTTGGCCTGATGATGATGGCGGTATCAATGAATGCACAGAGTATTAATGGTAATTTGGTAGACGGTAAGAACCAGCCTTTGGCGTATGCAAACATCGTATTGCAACAGATGGACTCTACCTTTGTAAGCGGACAGACAAGCAACGAGAAGGGTCATTTCCGTTTCTCGAAAGTGGCATCGGGTGACTATCGGTTGGTGATTTCCAGCATGGGTTACGAAACCTTGTATATCGACTTGCAAGGCTTCAACCGTTCGGCAGACTTGGGTACCTTGACCGTATCCGACGCTTCGCAACAATTGGGTGAAGTGACCGTTACCGCCAGCAACATGGTAGGTACAGCCGACCGAAAATTGGTTTTCCCCAACAAGAAGCAGATAAACGCCTCAGCCAATGGTGTGGACCTTCTCCGTCACTTGATGATTCCTCGCGTCATGGTCAATCCGATAGGCAACACAATTGGTACAAACGACGGTGGAAGCATCGTGCTTTGCATCAACGGACGAAAGGCGAGCCAAAACGAAGTGACTGCCCTCCAACCTTCTGAAATAGCCCGTGTGGAGGTGGTGGAAGATCCGGGAGCACGCTACGACGATGCAGACATCATGGTAAACTACATCTTGCGCCGCTACGATATGGGTGGTTCCTTCGGTTACGACGGACAGCAAAGCGTCAAGTCGCTTTTCGGTCGCCACAATGTCAACGGTAAGGTAAACTTCGGCAAGTCGGAAATCAGCTTCCTGTACAATGCAGGACACGCCATCTTTGAAGAAATGTGGTCTGAAAGAAACGAAGTCTTCGATTTCGAAGATGGACGCACTTATCATCGGAACGTGACTACCGACCTTCACGGACAGAAGCAGTTGGAACATGTGGGACAAATCACCTACAACTTGCAGGACGGTAACAAGTACATGCTGAATATCAGTGCCGGTTTCCGTAATCTGAATACTCCGAACTATTTGGAAGAGGGCAAGCTCTTCACTGAAGAATATCCGAACTCGGTAACCGACCGACGGAACTGGTCGCACAACCGCAACACCAAGCCTTACGTGGACTTGTATTTCCAGAAGAACCTGAAGAACAAGCAGTTCATCGCCTTCAATGCGGTGGGTACTTATATCAACACTTACAACCGGAGCAGCTATCAGGAATTTCTGAACGATGAAGCCATTGTCGATTATTTCTCGGCCGTAAAAGGTAAGAAGTATTCGCTCATTACCGAAGCTATCTACGAAAAAGGATTCAGCAAAGGACGGAAATTGACAGCAGGCATCACCCACCAACAAAGCTATACGAACAACACCTACCTCGGCACATTGCAATACCAAACCCGGATGAATCAGGCTTACACCGGTGCGTATACTCAGTTCAAAGGCAAGTTGGGCAAGTATAGTTATATGGTAGGCATGAGTGCTCTCCGTGTGTGGCTCAAGCAGGGTGGAGAAGATGTGGAGACTTGGAGATTCAGCCCTCGTTTCAGCCTCAGCCGTACCTTCAACAAACAATGGAGTGCTTCCTTGAACGGAAATATGGGTACCTTCAATCCGTCGCTCTCGCAGCTCAGTGCCGTTGACCAGCTCACCGACTCTTTGCAAATCAAACGAGGCAACCCAGACTTGATACCTTATTACATCTATAATGGCAGCTTCCGCCTGAACTATAACAAGGGCAAGGTGAATGTAGGCTTCTACACCAATTACAGCCATCGTGACAACCCCATCATGACACATGTCTATCGCGAAAACAACAAGTTCGTCCATAGCTATGCCAACCATGACAAGTTCCAAAAGTTGAGCATGGGGATGAATGTCCGTATAGGTATGCTTTGGGACATGATCCAACTGAGTGCAGGTGTATCCAACGACAGATATTGGAGTCACGGGCTGAACTACAACCACCATGTCAATAGTTTCGGTATAGATTTGCAGGCAGCCTTGATGTACAAGAACCTGACCTTGATGGCCATGTATCACAAGAATGCGGATTCTTTCTATGGCGAAGAACTCTTTACGGGCGAAGAAATGCATTACTTCGGTGCTCAATACCGAATCAAGAAAGTGAACTTGGGCTTGATGCTCATCAATCCGTTCTCAAAGGAATACAAGCGTACGGAAGAATTCAGAAATCAGTTTGCCGGATACAAGTATAACTATAATATAGACGATACGGCTTGTGCCATCTGGGCAACCCTTTCATGGAACGTTTCCTTCGGTCGCGATTACAAGAGCAAGAGCAAGCGTACCAATAATAGCGACTCGGACAGTGGAGTCATGTAGCATTTTTCATTATAAACTCAGACAAATACAAGGATGGGATTCTTCCCCTCTTGCCGACCGGTGCAAGGGGGGAATTCTTTTGGATAAAAAAGTGTCTAAAAGTTAGACAATTTGCAGGGATAGAGAAAAATAGATGGCGTTTGTTGGCTGGAATGTGAAATATTGATACGATATTTGTAGTAGCATTGATGAAATAAGAAACAAACGTATCTATGAGAAAGCTATATTACGTTGTCCTGACATTGATACATAGTCGGGATGCCAATGTCATCAAAATCATATCTCTGGCTTTGGGATTGATGATGAGCGTACTACTCTTTGCAAGGGTGGCCTTCGACTTCAGTGTCGATACTTGCTTCAAGGACTATCGGAATCTCTATCAGGTATGGTCGGTATTTACCCTGGAGGGCAAGACTCATGAACCCCAACAGATGAACATGGGAAAGACCGCAGCCGGCATCTTCGAAGCCTTGCCCGATGTGGTGGAGAGTGCCACCAGTGTGGGTAAAGGGATGGTATCTGCACCTTTGTTTGATGGAGATACACGCTATGATGAACAAAAGGTCACTGCCGACTCACTCTTCTTCCAGACCATGGGTATCGAGGTATTGAGCGGAAATCCGGTTCAGGACCTCCAACAAACGGATGTCATTTTCTTGAGCGAACGATTGGCCAAGCGGATGTTCGGTGATGAGAATCCCATTGGCAAGGTGATCAGCTATAACAAGCAATTCAACCTCACCGTCAAAGGTACGTATGCCACCATTCCAGATAACAGTACCATGAAGCCCGAAGCTGTGATTTCCCTACCCAGCATTTGGAGCCGGAATATGGCTAACTATTCGTGGAAAGGAGGCGATAGCTGGTATGTTTATCTACGTTTGAAGCCGGGAACGGATGTCGAAGCGATGAACAAGCGTATCAACGTGATGGTGCAGCAAAACCTGTCTATGGACCATTTTCCGGTATCATTATCCTTGGAGGTTCATGCCCAGCCTATCCGTGAAACCTTCCAGAGTTACAAGGAGGTACAGCACCGACGCATCATCCTATCCATCCTGGGTGGAGCCATTCTGTTCATTGCAGCCATGAACTACGTGCTCATCTCCCTTTCTTCGCTGAGCCGGCGTGCCAAGGCCATCGGGGTTCACAAGTGTAGTGGCGCCGAGACGGAAACCATCTTCGGCATGTTCTTGTGGGAAACGGCCATCATCATCTGCTGCTCCTTGTTACTGATGGTTTTCATCGTTCTCAATTTCGAAGAGTTTGTTGTGGAATGCATGAATGGCATTCCGTTGGAATCGTTCTTGGTTGGCCGCATCATTTGGGCACCTTTGTTGGTGGTTCTTCTGCTCTTCTGTATCGGTGGCTTAATTCCGGCCTGTATGTTCTCGCGCATCCCTGTGACACAGGTTTTCAAACGATACACCGAAAGAAAGAAGACTTGGAAGCGTCCGCTGCTATTCGTCCAGTTTGCCGGGGTAGCTTTTGTAGCCGGAGTGATGTGCATTGTATGGATACAGCTCCGCCATCTCAACACCATGGATTTGGGATATAACAAGGAACGTGTAGCCACCGCCTATCAAGTTTCCCGTACACGGGAAGAATCTTCGGCCATCCAACACTTCTACAAAGGTTTGCCCTATGTGGAATCTTTCACTTCCTCCCGAAGCAATCCCCATAACGGGTACAGTGGTGAATTGGTATCGAATGATACGGAACAAACAACCTTGTCCTGCCGAAGTGACCAATGGACGGAGAACTACCCTTCGTTCATGGGAATGACCTTTGTACAAGGACGGATGTCTCGTGAAACAAACGAAGTGGTGGTCAATGAAACTTTTGTAGAGAAGATGGGGTGGAAAGACCAAGCCTTGGATAAAACCATCCATACCGAACGGGGAAATAAGAAGATAGTAGGTATATTGAAAAATTTTAGAATAGGAGATTTCTATGCTTCAGAGTCACTACCTTTTATAGCACAGTTCTATAGTTCCAACCGGTCAAAAGTTCATGTAAAGCTGAAAGAGCCTTTCCATGAAAACTTGCAAAGACTCAATAAGGAAGTAGGAGAGGCCTTTCCGAATCGGTCTGTTGTATTCGAATCGTTGGATGCCGAAATCCGTCAATACTATCAAAGTGAATATATCTTTAGAAACATCACCATGGTAGCCACTGTAGTAGTTCTCTTCATCACCCTTATGGGCTTGATAGGTTTCATCAACGACGAAACCCAGCGTCGAAGCAAGGAAATCGCCATCCGCAAGGTGAATGGCGCCGATGCATCCTCCATCATCGAAATGTTAGCAAAGGATGTACTTTGGACGGCTCTTCCGGCGGTAGTACTCGGTACCTTGGCTTCGTGGTATGTAGGCGAGCTATGGATGTCGCAATTCGCGACGGTGGTTGGCAGCACTATACCTTATTATATCATGACAGGCATCGTGACCTTACTGATGATAGTCGGTGTAGTGGTCGTGAAAACATGGCGCATCGCCAATGAGAATCCGGTGCTGAGCATCAAGAGTGAGTAAATAAAAAGATGATGTAACTGCTGGTTACATCATCTTTTTTGTTTCCTGTTACAATCTTCCCTTAAAAAACACCTCTACATCATCCAAGTATCCGGTGAGCGTGTTGTTATGAATCCAGATATCTTCCAAGTAGGAGACATCGCCCGGACCGTACTCCATGCGGATGCAGTCGTGGTCATCCCATCTCCATTTGAAGTGATAAGTATCTTCCGAAACATATCCATCCCAATACTCAATGCGTAAAAAATCTCGTCCAGTGCGGTTATTATAAAAGTCAAGTCTTTGTGTATATCTGTTTCCATTGTCTACCCACGATTCTTCCCAAGTACGGCTACAAAGTTCGCTCGTGCTTTCACTATAGTGAACATCATTATCCCAAACTCTCCATTCCACTTCGCAAGAAGTGAGGCTCATCATGCCGACTATCATCAGCATCCATCCCATCATTTTCATCATCCGTGTTTTCATAACTTTCTGTTTTAAAGTGTTAGTAATTCTTTTCTGTATCGCAAAGATAGGGGAGGAAAATTACACTCAAAAGAGAAAAATCCTATTCGTTTTGGGGAATTTCCCTATTCTTTTTAGGGAAATCCCTATCTTTCTTTTATATTTGCGAAAAGAATAATCATATTAATAATCATAAAAATCACTGACTATGAGAAAAATGACTCGTCTTTTCGTCGCTTCTCTTTGCATGGTCGCTTTGACCGGTTGCGGAGAACAACGTAAGCAAGTAACGTACGAAGAACAAGGTCCGTTCGAAGTGTTCACTACACCAAACACTGAAGTGACTCCGTATCGTATTCCATCCATAACCAAGACATCGAAAGGTAACCTTTTGGCCGTAGCAGATTCCCGTCCTTGTCGTGCTGATATTGGTTATGGTCGTGTTGACCTCCACGGACGTATCAGCCAGGACAATGGTAAGACTTGGGGCGATGTATTCACCATCATCGAAGGCGATGGTATCTTGGTAGACAATGACCCGAACCAATCGCTCACCGCCGGTTATGGTGACCCTTGTTTGATAGCCGACCGTGAAAGTGACCGTGTGTTACTTCTTTGTGTAGCCGGACATCAGGTGTTCTTCCGCTCTACCCGTGAAGTGCCTAACCAAGTAGCTATCATGCATAGTGAAGACGGTGGCAAGACTTGGGGCAAGCCAAGCATTATTACAGACCAGTTCTATGTGCCTTTGGATGAATCGAAAGTAGGTCCTATCCAATCCTTGTTCATCGGTTCGGGCCGTATCATGCAGAGTACACGTACCAAGGTAGGCGATTACTATCGTCTGTATGCATGTATGTTGGCTCGCGACAAGGACAATAATTTCTGTAACTTCGTGGTTTACTCGGATGACTTCGGTAGCAACTGGAAGATTCTGGGTGATGTGAATGTACCGGGTGTCCCAAAGAATGGCGATGAACCGAAGACCGAAGAATTGCCGGATGGCTCTATCATCTTGAGTTCACGTACCAAGAACGGACGTATGTACAATATCTTCAAGTTCACCAATGCCGACAAGGCAGAAGGAAGCTGGGGTGAATGTGCCTTCTCGGGAGCAGAGAACAAGGGTGTAGCCGCTATAGACAACTCTTGTAATGGCGAAATCATGATTGTCCCGGTATGGCGCAATAGCGACAACAAGAAGATGCACTTGGCACTTCAATCCATTCCTTTCGGTCCACAACGTAGCAATGTAGGTATTTATTACAAGGAATTGGCAGATGCTTCCGATTATGGTACACCGGCTGATTTCGCCAAGGATTGGGACGGACGTTACCAAGTATCAACCATCGGATCGGCTTACTCGACCATGATTCTTCAAGCAGATGGACAAGTAGCATTCTTCTATGAAGAAGATACACACAATGCCGTAGGTGGAGGTGGTTATAGCATGATTTACAAGTCTATTCCTATCGACAAGATTACCGAAGGCAAGTATAGTTTGATTCATTAATGACTAAAAAAAAGCGGAGACTTCCATCTCCGCTTTTTTTGGGTCTTATTTCTTGTCCGGCTGGCGTTGGAAGTCTGCATCCTTCGCCCACTTCGGCATTTCATCCTGATTGGCAATCATTAAACCGATGCTGAACATCAAGTTCAAGTTTTCCATGGCACCGTCGAAATCCCACCATGATTCATCGTATTCATCATTCGGTTGGTGATAACGATATACCTTTGGTTTCGCTTCTTGACGAGCCTTGTCGATGACTTCACCACCACCTCCACAAAGAACGGTAGGAACACCCTTCTTCACGAAATTGAAATGGTCTGAACGGAAATAACCACCGGCAGGGTCTTCTGTTACGATACGTACACTACGACCTTGAGCCGCTGCTGCTGCAATCACCAAAGCATCGGTATCGGTCTTACCGGCAGCACGAAGGGTAACACCTGTCGTACGCATAGCCGGAGCAGTACCGTCGAAGTTCAAGTTCACGGCTGTCTTCGACAACGGGAAGAGCGGATTTTCACAATATCCTTCCGAACCCAAGAGACCACATTCTTCGGAAGTCACCGCCAAGAACACGATAGAACGGCGTGGCTTGAAAGGCAATTGCTGGAACTTCTTGGCCAAGAGCATCAATGCAGCTGTACCCGATGCATTGTCGCTCGCACCATTATAGATACTGTCGCCATTAATCTTTGTACCGATGCCCAAATGGTCCCAGTGTGCCGTACATACGATGTATTCATCCTTCAAGTCTGTACCCGGAAGAACAGCAGCTACATTATGCGATTCGCCTACATTCATTTCCAACACATTCATGGTCACCTTACTCTTTGCCTTCATGGTGAAGCTCTTGAAGCCCGGCTTCTTGGCGGCATTGGTCACTTCTTCGAAATTCAATCCACTCAATTCGAACAACTTCTTGCCAGCATCTTCGTGCAACCAACCCATGAAGCCCAATTCATTGGCATTCATATCGTCCGAGCAAAGACCGATGTTGTGATTCACATGTGAAGTGCTGCACACATTCCATCCATACGATGCAGCCGGCTTGTTGTGAAGCACCAAAGCACCGGCAGCACCCTGACGCTGTGCTTCTTCCAACTTATAAGTCCAACGTCCATAATAAGTCATGTTGCGTCCACGGAAAAGGTCCTTATCATAGAAGCCCGGGTCGTTCACCATGGCAATGACAATCTTACCCTTTACATCAATACCTTCGTAATCGTTCCAATCGTAT
Source organism: Bacteroides sp. (assembly GCA_015060705.1). GTDB lineage: Bacteria > Bacteroidota > Bacteroidia > Bacteroidales > Bacteroidaceae > Phocaeicola. Next base: position 21,562 of record SUXY01000019.1, read on the forward strand.
TCAGGTGCATTGATACCAAAGCCTACAAACACAAAGTCGGTAGTAGGGATATTGATTTTCTTCTGACCACGAAGCGTCCAGATGACAATATCATCCGGGAAGTTCAAATCCATGCTTCCCTTAGCGGCCTTTACACGGATACGGTTCTTGTCCGGACGGGCAAGGGTAGAGATTTCACGTACCGGCTGGAAGTAACTACCATTATTTGCCGGTTGCAGGCCCAATTTCTTGAACTCATCGGCAATGTAGTTGATGGTCTTGGTTTCAAACTCTGTCAATGGCTTACGGCCACCGAATTCATCGGAAGCCAATGTTTGGATTCTTTCTTTCCAAAAAGCAACCTCTTCTTCGTATTGCTTGTGTTGTGCCATGGCCGACATACTGAACGATGCCGCCATGCACAAAGACAAGATCACTCTCTTATTCATATTGTAATATTTTTATTTATTAATCACTTGATTCATGACACGGAAGAAGTTACCACCCCAAATCTTGCGGAGATCTTCTTCAGAATATCCCTTTTCAATCAACTTCACGGTAATATTGATCATGTCGTTGTCACCTGCACAACCCAATACACCGCCACCGCCATCAAAGTCAGAACCGATGCCTACATGATCGATACCCGCTACCTTCACAGCATGGTCAATGTGACGGACTACATCGTCTACAGAAGCTGTCTTGGCATCCTTGTTCAGATAACCACCATAAATACAAATCTGAATCACACCACCATTCTTAGCCAATGCACGAAGCTGCTCATCGGTCAAGTTACGGTCATGATCGCAAAGCGCACGTACACTGGAGTGCGATGCGAAAATAGGATCCTTTGAAAGCTTGATGACATCCCAGAAAGTACCTTCACTCACATGAGACACGTCAATCATCATGCCCACCTTGTTCATTTCCTTCACTACCTTGCGACCAAAAGCAGTCAAGCCCTTGCTGGCATCTGCGGTATTCGAAGAGGAATTACAGATATCATTGTCGTATGAATGGGAAAGGGTCATGTACTGAACACCCATATCCTTATACTTCTTCACATTCTTGATGTCCTTACCGATGGCATAACCGTTTTCGATACCGATAAAGAAAGCCTTCTTGCCTTCTGCCTTCAAACGGCGAGCATCTTCTTCGGTCAAAGCAATACCACATTCATCCTTATACTTAGCTACGTCAGCATAGATACCTTCAATCATCTTGTGGCACTTTTCTACCGCCTTTTGTGAAGAAGCCTCATCCAATTCTTTCTGAGCCAAGAATGCAGCCAAGAACTGGGCATCCAACTTACCTTCTTCCATCTTCTGGATACTTACCTGATTGCTCTTGCGCATACCTACACTGAAGTTACCTCTTGTAAACCAAAGCGGAGTATCGGTATGTGTGTCTACTGAAAGAATGCGTGTATGAATATCCTTCGCCATCTTGAAAGTATCCGCCTTGTTCACCAAGAACTTGAACAACTTGCCCATGAGTGCATCACCGGCAGCAGTAAAGATTTCCGGATGAAATTGAGTACCGAGAATCTGACGGTGAGGATAAGCCTCAATCAATTCAGGAACACTATCATTCGACCAACCAACAATCTTCAATCCAGGAGCCAACTTGTCGATAGCCTGGTGATGGAAGGTATTCACTTGGATTTCCTGCTTACCGAAAATATTGTGCATCACGCTGCCTTCCACCACAGAAACGCTATGGGTAGGAACAGTACCTTCTTCTTCTTGACGATGGTTGATATCTGATGGCTTTTCAGCCGGCAAGTCCTGATACAAGGTACCACCCATACCTACATTAATCAACTGAAGACCACGGCAGATACCGAGGGTAGGGATGTTACGGTCAGTAGCCAACTTCAAGAGGGTCAAATCATAAGTATCACGAGTAACATTGACTTCACCCAACTTTTCATGTTCTTCCTTGCCATAATAAGCCGGTGCAAAATCTTCACCACCAGTAAAGACAATACCATCCAATTGAGCCACAATCTGACGAAGTACTTCTACATCGTCGGTTACTGGAATCAGATAAGGAACACCACCGTTCTTCAAAATAGAATTGATGTAGGTGTTGTTCACCGAATTCTTCTTGTCGCTATAACCCAACGAAATACCAATCAACGGTTTTTCACCAACAGCCGGACGTTGTGCATCGTCCGCTTGTGTATAGAGTTGCTCCAATTTAGGTGCGTATGGAGACACACGCTTTCTTTGTGCCTGCACTGAGCCAAGGGTTCCCATGGCCAACAATGCCAACAGTAAATATCTTCTCTTCATGCTAATTTAAATTGATTAATGGGCAAAATTATAAAATTATGTTATAACTTTGTCTTTAACAAACTAGAAAGTTTATGCGATACTTAAAAAATCCCAACACAGACCCTTATTTTAACATGGCTTTCGATGAATATTGTCTCAATAGCCTTTCCATCGACGAGCCTGTCTTTTTTCTTTGGCAGAACCGTCCATCCGTAATTATGGGCTTCAACCAGGAAGTAAATACCGAAGTCAACTTGGAATATTTGCGTCAAAATGATATTGCCCTGGTACGAAGAGTAACGGGAGGGGGAGCTGTTTATCATGACTTGGGAAACTTGAACTATACCATTGTGGGACGTTCGGAAAACTTGGAAAGAGACTATCCCGAATACGCCGGACTCATGATGAAAGCTTTGCAAAAGTTGGGAGTACCCGCCACCCTTTCCGGACGGAATGATATTCTGGTAGACGGGAAGAAAGTATCGGGCTTTGCCAAACGGGTTTGCAAGAACCGGTTGATGGTGCATGGCACCTTGATGTTTGATGTGAATCTGGAAGTCTTGACGCAAGCTTTATGTCCACCTGCTACCAAACTTCAAAGCAAAGGTATCGCCTCCGTCCGTAGCCGGGTAGCCAATCTATGCGAACATCTTCCTCACATAGCTGATATCCAAGCTTTCAGCCAACAATTGGAAGCGATTCTTTCTTGTCAATATACGGATACAGAATATAAATTATCCAAGGAAGAGTTAGATAGTATCCAGCAAGTGGCTGATGAGAAGTTCTCCCAATGGGAGTGGACTTACGGACGTTCCCCAAAAGCTACGCTAACGCATTCGGCTCGCTTGAAGTGCGGCACGGTAGAAGTACACCTGACACTCGCTGAAAACCGAATCGCTTCTTGCCGCTTTGGAGGAGATTTCTTAGGCAATCTGTCGGTAACGGAAGTAGAATCCGCCTTGAAGGGAGTCATTTATGATACTGAAAACATATCCCAATGTCTTTCCTCAATCGGTATCCAACAATACTTCGACCAAGTAGAACCGGAAGAATTGGCCAGACTGATGATCGGATAAAAAAAGAGGATGTGTCAATCACATCCTCTTTCGTTTATTTATTCTCCAACTCCAGCCATCAACCAAGGAAGATTGAAACGATAATATCCTAAATTGAAACCGTCATCACCCGGCAAGTTACCGTCCCACTTACCTTCTTCCACAATGATACCAATGGTACCGTCATCGAGCACTTGCAAAGACGAATAAGCGGAATAACCCGGATAAATACAACGCTTAGGCATCCATGTTTCACCATTATCTTCACTGACATAAACGGTTACCTTTTCGCGTGTAGTCGGACTAGCCGGCAACGAATGAAGCAACAAATTCTTGCCTTTATAAGTATAAGCTACGATATCACCGTTACAAGCCGGATCAAGAATGGTTTCATTCAACTTCGGTTCACTCCAAGTTTCTCCACCATCAGTCGATACCGAGAACAAACGATGTCCCTTCGCACGGTTACGGATACTCATCAAGACATTGCCATTGGCGAGTTCCACCACCTTAGCCTCATCACCATCTACACAAGCCGCATTCTTAGATACTTGCCATGACTGACCACCATCATCGGAATAAACCGCATAGTTACTCAATGTACCTCCCCAAGAAGCATCGTTACGCGCAGCTACCACGAGCATCAAACGACCGGCATGCTCACCATGCTTCAACTGTACACCGCTACCCGAACCGGTAAAGAGGCCATGACGGGTACCTTCTCCATATACACCGCCATATACTTGGTCGGTAATGTCTTTCACTTCGCCCCAAGTCTTTCCACTATCTGTACTGGTAGATGTATAGGTACGAATCAAGCTGGATTCATTGGAATGCCACAATCCGTTGTTTCCCGAGAATACAGCAACCAAGTTGCCTTTCACTTCATCGGCAATGACAACGGCATCACCATAACCACACTTAGCCACAGTATCACCCTTTGCAACAATAGACATATCACTCCAAGTCTTACCACCATCGGTACTACGCTTGGAAACAATGGTAATGATGTTCGGCAAATCCCCCAAAGCATCACCACGCTTGTCGGCAACAGCTACCAATGCACCATCGGCGGCCTTCACCAAAGCAGGGATACGATAGAACTTGGAACCATCTTCACCCATTTCAAACAAAGAAATTCTTTCCGGAGCCATCGGAGCTTCCGTAGTCTCACAAGAGGTGAGCGCTAAGAGTACTAAAAATAAGCTGATCAGTTTTTTCATAATCGATTTATATATTCTGCCTACAAAAGTAGCAAATATTATCAAATAAACCAGTATATTTGTTGAACTCAATCTAGAAGCACACTGACATCATGGAAAAAGGAAGCCAATCGAAAAACAAGATCAATCGCCGTGAATTTCTTAAACGTTGCCAAGCGGCTATGACCGTAGTCGGCATGCCGGTACTGACTGGTTGCCAATCCAGTCCCCATACAGCAACTACCGAACCAGCGACTTCTACTCGAAAGAAGGAGGGAGGCATGACCTATCGAACCACACCAACAACAGGCGATAAGGTTTCTTTATTGGGTTACGGATGTATGCGTTGGTTTACCCTCCGTGATAAAGAAACGGGCATCATCGATCAGGAAGGCGTGAACCGCCTGGTGGATTATGCCATCGAACATGGGGTAAACTATTTCGATACCGCTCCGGTTTATTGTGACGGTGAGTGCGAACGGGTGACCGGCATTGCCTTGAACCGACATCCTCGCGACAAATACTACATTGCCGCCAAGATTTCCAATCTCGATCCGAAGACTTGGAGTCGGGAAGAGACCTTGAAGATGTACAACAATTCTTTCAAGGAGTTGCAAGTAGACTACATCGATTATCTCTTGCTTCATGGAGTGGGTATGGGAGGCATGGAAGAAATCGAAGGCCGCTTCCTGAACAATGGCATATTGGACCACTTGTTGGAAGAACGCAAGAAAGGTCGCATTCGTAACTTGGGCTTCTCCTTTCATGGCAATGTGAAGATTTTCGATTATCTGCTTTCTCTCCACGATGCAGGCAAGTATACATGGGATTTCGTTCAGATACAGCTCAACTATGTGGATTGGCGACATGCACAGGAAGAGCATGCCCGCAACATCAATGCGGAATATCTTTATGGCGAACTGGCGAAGCGAAACATCCCTTCGGTCATCATGGAACCGCTCTTGGGTGGTCGGTTGGCCAATGTCCATGCACACATAGCCGCTATCCTGAAACAACGTCGACCGGATTTGTCCATTGCATCCTGGGCTTTCCGTTTTGCCGGCACACACCCCATGGTATTGTCCGTCCTTAGCGGTATGCCTTACATGGAACATTTGCAGGAAAATATAGAGACTTATTCACCATTGGAACCACTCACTCAAGACGATATGGACTTTCTGGATTCTACGGCTCAGAAGTTTGTCCGCTATCCGCTCATCCCATGCAACGATTGCAAGTATTGTATGCCTTGTCCGTATGGCATCGACATTCCAGGTATTTTATTGCATTTCAACAAGTGCATCAACGAAGACCGCATGCCCGTCAGCTCCATGGAGCCTAACTATCGGGAGCTTCGCCGTGCCTTCCTCATCGGCTACGACCGTTCCGTCCCCAAGCTCCGTCAAGCCGATCATTGCACCAATTGTGGTATTTGCGTAAAGAAATGTCCGCAACGCATCAATATCCCCAAGCAAATGACTCGTATCGACCGGTTTGTAGAGTCCTTGAAACAAGGAAAGGAATTTGATGATAAGACGAATTATTTGTGGTCACGATAAATTCTAGATTAAAACCAAAGTTTAGAATAAAAAAGCGGAACCTATTCGATTCCGCTTTTTATTTAAATGTTTTGTAGGATTAAATCCGCATTAAAATTTAAATCCGTATAAAGCTTCTTTGCCAAATTCATCGTAATCTTTCGTTTTCCGTTCATAATTTGGCTGAAGACCGATTCATTGATGCCAAGCACATCTGCAGCTTCCTTTTGTTTCATGTTTCTTGAGTAGAAATAGTCTTCAATAGCTTTTATTAGTGGATTCTTAGCTTTTAACGGCAGAATATTCATATAATTGTCTTCATATTCTGCGGTCAGTTTGGCTAACTTACCGATTTCACGGATGTATTCATTGTCTGCATCCGGCTCCAACAATCCTTTCGCTGTAGCTTCATTGATAAGTTCATTAACACGAGCACGCACTTCATCATACTGCTCTCGTGTTGTGATACAGTTGATGTTCTTTGTTGCCATATGGTTTTATTGTTTTAATTAGGTTTTAGTTCGTTCTTTTAATTGTTCGGCGATTAAATTACCGAACAGTCTTTAATTTTGTCATACTCAGCATGTGTCCCCACAAACCTAAGTATCATCACCCCGTTGATAAACATCACAACAGCTACGATTCTATAATTGTTTCCTCCTATATTGAAAACGTATCGACCATTCTTTACATAGTCGGCAGTCGGGAAGCATCTCTTCAATTCATTGTGACTTTGCCAATTTGCATTCATCACTTCTTCGACCCATTTGTTCAGTGGTTTAGCAGCTTTCGCATGCTTCTGAACAAAATTATCCATGATTAGTTTATTTGTAATTTGCATAACTTATAATATTTCCACTTTGCAAAAATGCAAACTATTTTCCAACTACGCAAATATTCTTTGCAAAAATGCAAATTAATGTCATTTTTGAAAAGAGGAGGTTTATGATAATGTTGCCTTCCCACCAACGATGCTTGGTTGGGATTAGGGTAAACAGATCAATCCATCATGTACTCCGCCAAAGACTTCTACAAAGAATTCCCCCAAACCAATTACACTCCTGTCACCAGAACTTAACTATCATTTGTTCAGGAACAAATCGATGGCAGGAGTGCTTACACCCGCCACTTCTCCTTACATCAAAAATTTTCGTATACGAGCGTTCGCCGAAAGATGTATGATCTTACCTTGGTAAGATGTAGCATCTTATCGCAGTAAGATGTAGCATCTTCCAGCGAACGCTCGTACACCCTAACTTTTACCGATTTACTAGACACTTTTTATTCCTCATATACTAAATCGGTAGACAACTTTTGAAAAGGCCACACTGAATTTGTAGACTAATCTTATAGAACACAGTCCAAGACATAGAAAATCTTTGGTGGCAGGAAAATACGGGCGGTGGCAGGACTCGTGCCACCACTTTTCCACTGAAACACAAACAATTAGCTTTCCGTGACACAAGTGTAAGCAAAAACGGGCAAATTCCTTGTTATTCCAAGATAAAGTGACTAGCAAAGGCTTCCCTGTCCGTAATCTGAACTTGTGGAGTACCATCCGCCTCAACAATCAACTTACAACCAGTAGGCAGAGGAGAAGCCGACAAATCCATGGTCTCGGCACGGATGATGTATTTCTCGAATTCTTCTTCCAATGTTTTCCGGTCAATGAACTGAGAAACCTTCTCCATGAAATACTCCTTCTTCATGCCGAGGGTATGTTCCTTACCCAGCGTAGTCATCAATGTTTTGAAAGCATGTGGGTCGCCCATCATCGTTTCCATTTGACCTAAAAGACGGAATCCATAGACTGCACCACGCCAATAAATTATCCAACTGTAATCACCCAACTTCCAAAAATTATCGGCTATCTGGTCGTTCGGTAGATTCCGGATTTCACTATGATGCAACTTGCGGATGTAGTAATTGATTTCGGCTACATAATCATCGATAGTACGAAGACCGGTTGCCGTAAGAATGTACCAAGTCTGCAAATCATTAAACCCTTCACCAAACCATTGTTCACCCGAAATCCAATTGTGACCAATTTCATGAGCAACCGTCGTTGCACGGTCTTTCGTCAAGATCGTATCGGCATAATGATTGTAACGGGAGAGGAAAGCATGTCCCAATCCCAAGCCAGTCACCTCATGGCGAATCTTCTCGAACGGATACATCACCAGGGTATAGCTATAATCGATGGTATCGTTCCAGAACTTCTGATAACCGGTATACACCTTCTGAAAGAAGTCCTTGATGTCTGCACGATTGTAGTCGGCATTCTTCAACGGAGCCGTTACCATGTAATTGGTTACTCCATATAGTTCGAAGGTATCGACATGCAAACGTCGGTCTCCCAGGATGAACTTGTAATAGAATTCTGATTGGGGCGCTACCTTTGTATCGAAGCTTCCATCCTCGTTGTACATGCAGAAAGTCGGAAAATCGGGCTTGTTGAGCCATTTCACCCGTTGAAGGTAGTCCTTATCTCCTTTTTCATGCAAATAAAGATTCAATCCTTGTACATAGAGGAAATCCTTGTCGGTATTGGGGCGGAAAAGTTCACGGGGACAATTCAACTTCTCATCTTCCAAGTCGTATTCCATGTCATACTCCACCTCCAAGGTCGGGTTTCCTTCGTAATAAAGCTTGATTTCACGGGCAGCACTATCCGTTTTCAGTATGCAATTCTCCCCTTGGAAGTTCTTGACACAACTGAAGATGTCGGCTTGTCCGCCATAGCTGATTTCGCCATAATGAAGGGTGGTGCTATCGGCTTCGGTCGGTGTATATACCAAAGAAACATGCAGATGATCGGTTTGCCAATCGAGGGTATAGTCCATTTTGACATTCGCTTGCTCTTCTTGAGAAGTACAAGCGAACATCATGGATGTTATTATGAGTGTTATTCCTTTTCTCATTATATTTACCAATCAATCTCCACTTTCACACCTTCCGGATGATTCTCAAACTGAAGCAGGAGGGTATGAGTATCATTATCCCATTGATGCTGACAAGGAACAGAAACCTTTACTTGTTTCGGCTCACGAGGTAAAAGAACACGCATAACATTGTTCGTTTCAGCCGGACTTTTCGAAACAAACGAATAACTGTTACGAGTTCTTGCTTCCTCATACTGACGGGAAGCAGCCGCCAATACCTGAGGCTTTTTCTTATCCTTCACGGTATTGATATCAAACAAGAAGGCTTGTTGGCCGAGTTGTACTTTCTTCTGCTTCAAAATAGGAAGAGTAGGGTCGAAGAGGTCGATGTAACTTCCCTTCAAAACCAGCGGTTGGTCACTGACTGCTTCTTCATCCAATACGGAAGCCATCACATACGAACCACGTTCCAGATAGAAATGATTCTTCATTTCCAACTGACCGTATGCCTGTTCAATCACCTTCAACAACGGTTGATCGCCCTTTTCCTGCATGGCAAATTCCTTCGGATCCTGACGCACCACATACACTTTTCCTTTACCAAATTTATACACACCTTCCGAAGCCTCTTCCGGCATCTGCATCAATCCGAAGAGATGTTGTGAAGGAGCGGTATAGGAGTTTCCGTTTTGGTTCCACCATTCCAACACACGTTGGTACGGGTCATTGTCACGCCCACAATAGATAATTGTTCCTCCTTGCTTTACCCAATCCGCCAAATGCTGATGTGCCTTCGGATCGAGCGGTTTCATGTTGGAATAAGTCATCAATAAGACTTTCACATCCTTCCATGTATCGGCATAGGCGGTATTTTCCAAATGAGTGATGCTCACGGGAACTCCTCTCTTTAGCAAAGGAAAGGCAAGTCCGAAGAAATTTGAAAATTGCGGATCTTCGTAGCCTTCCACGGTTTCCAAAGAACGTTGGAACATCAACGAATTGGCCATCAAGACACTGATTCCTTGACTACCATTCAACTTGTTCTTGGAAAGCGGCATAAAGTTGAGCGTATTCACCATCACCTGCATCTGGGTGGAGTAAAAACGAGGGATACGAGCCTTTTCCTCACTATCGCCACTTACTCGATAAAGACCTTCGTAGATACGGTCTGGCCAAGGCATCACTTCATAATCGGCTATTTGCGGATAGAGCAGCTGAGCCGTGAAAGTTGCTTCATAGTTACGCTTGTAATCTTCCCAGTCTACGGCACGGTCTTCAATCGGATCGGTCAGGAAGAACATCTTCCGTCCGGTAGGGCGAGTCATCGATTCCATGGCTCCATATTCCAGGAAAGCCGTTTCAAAGACTCTTTCCTTCCGAATGCCATTGAAATAATTAGGAACACGGGAAGTACCGGTCCATACTTGGGCTATGTATCCGTCGCAATGAGCCATCGAAGCCAACGAAGCTTCCGGCGATACAATGTTCCACATGGAGTAATTCACCAAGGAGTGTGTAGGCACATAACAACGGACATCCATACCTTTCTGTTTACCATACTCCTTGGCATACGAGAAGGCTTCATCCAATGCCCGATAGTAGAGATGATACTTCAGCTTGTTGGATAGATACGTATTCTCGGCCGACAAATGTTGCGGACGCCAATCGAATCCATAATACTCCTTCCACTCGCGCTTGAAGGCTTCGCTATATCCGGCATACGCCCAGAACTCCGGCTCTTCCAAGAAAATGTCGCTGATACCGGCATCAATCACGGGCTTAATCTGCGTTTCCTTGAAATACTTCAGATAGTTCAGGGTAGGAACGATATAAGGTACTCCGGGTCCATGCATAATCGTATCACCCTGCACACTTTTCTGTCCCTCATCCATGTGAGGCTTTCCGTCCCATTTGCCGGAGAAGTAATCTCCATATCCACCCCAGGCAATACCTGTCATGAAATGAGCAACATACCCTTTCTTACGCCAAGTCTCCACTCGTTCACCGAACGAAAGTCCCGGACGACTACCCGTGCCATATACCATAACGGCATCGGCCCGCACATCCGTAAGTGGTTTCCATTGTCCAGAAGTTTGGAAAGTTGTCTTTACATCTTGGGAGTGTGCCATCAAACAGCCACACATCATCCCTAAAGCGATTAATGTATTTTTCATAGATGAAGAAAAAGTATGTATTAAAGGTATTCTGGTATTAATGAAACGTGTCTGCATTTGCCTCCAAATTTCGACACGCCTCCATTATGCTATTTTTCCTGATAGGTCTCAAAGATCGGCTTCAACAGGTCAGGAACCTCGAACTCATATGCCTTGATTCTATCAAGACATTTCCTGCCTTCATTCGTAAGCGAAAGATACATCTGACGCTTGTCCTGCTTGCCCAATTCACGCTTCAGGTACCCCCGTTCCTCCAATGTCCCGATAACCTTGGAGGCATGGGAAGGACGCAAACCCGTCCGTTCGGCAACCACTGATGCCGTGACACATTCGCCTCCCAAGGAACAAAGCACCATCGCCTCATTCAACGAAACGCCGTGTGCATCCATCAGTTTGTTTTCAAAGTCGGAGAGAGCCATCATTAGCTCTCTCATGACACATATACATGTTATCTTTTCCATTCTTTACTAAATAAACAAGTTCACATTCGCCTGTTCAGCCCTGTCCATATAGGTCGCTACACCGCCCACGGTCACTTCGTCGAGCAATTCTTCACGTTTTACACCCATCACGTCCATAGACATCTGACAAGCAATAAATTCCACACCGCTATCGATAGCATGCTGACGAAGGCTTTCCAAAGAATCCACACCCTTCTTCTGCATCAGGAAACGCATCATCTTGGCACCGATACCCATCATATTCATCTGCGAAAGAGCAAGCTTGGTAGAGTCGGAAGGGAGCATCCAACCGAACATCTTACCCCAAATGTCCTTCTTTACTTTGGGCTTATGCACCTTCTTGATGGCATTCAATCCCCAGAAGGTAAAGAAGATAGAAACTTTCTTACCTGTAGCAGCCGCCCCATTGGCGAGTACAAAGGTAGCCAAAGTTTTGTCAAGGTCATCGCTGAAAAGGATGAAAGTTTTGCCTTTTTCTTCGGATGTCACCTTCGTGGCCTCTATCGAACAAGGGGTAGCCTTTTCTATCAATACAATATGTTTACCGCCTTCCGAACGCTTCTCCACGAACTTATTGCCCGTCGTACGACACCATGCTTCCGCATCGCGAGGGAAACCCGCATCGGTGGAAGTCACTTCCAGACGTTGTCCCGGTTGGAGAGCCTCCATCGATTTCTTCAACTTCAAGATCGGGCCGGGACATTGGATGCCACAAGCATCTACACGAATCACCTCAACGGAGGAGGAAGGCGATGCGGGGCAAGCACATATATCTTCCTTTTTATCAATCTCTTCCGATGGAAGAAGGACGGGCTTTGTAGCCGACTCGTAAGTCTTCAAGCCACCAATCAAATTGCGCACATCCGTAAAACCATGCCCTTTCAAGATGTTCGAAGCCAAGTAACCACGCAAGCCTACGCCACAGAAGAGATACACCGGACGATCAGTCGGAATCTCGTCCATCCGTTCACGCAAGTCGTCCAGAGGAATGTTTACCGCACCCGGAATACTTCCCAACGCAGCCTCATCCGCCGTACGAACATCCACCAATGTCACCTTCGAAAGGTCGGCCTGTTGCAACTCCCGCCAATAAAGCGGAGTCATCTTGCCACTCAGGATATTGCCCGCCACATAACCCGAAATCGCCACCGGGTCTTTGGCCGAGGAGAAAGGAGGAGCATAAGCATGTTCCAATCGAGTGAGGTCTTCAACGGTCGCCCCATTCTTGATGGCCAAGGCATATTGGTCGATTCGCTTATCGACTCCATCATAACCCACTATCTGGGCACCATACAAGCGTCTGTCGGTAGGCGAGAAGGTAATCTTGATGTCCATCTGCAAAGCTCCCGGATAGTAACCGGCATGAGAACCCGAATGGATGGTAGCCGACAAGTAAGGAATCTCCATCTGCTTCAATCGCTTGGCAGGCAATCCCGTAGATGCCACGGTCATGTCGAACACCTTGGCGATGGAGGTACCGATAGAACCTTCGTATGTCTGCACATTGCCGAACACCATATTGTCCGCCACGATACGGGCCTGTCGATTGGCTGGACCTGCCAGGAAGTTCAACCAAGGTTTGCCGGTAATCGGATGGAGGAATTCAATGGCATCGCCCACGGCATAGATGGCCTCATCCGATGTCTGCAAGTATTCATTCACCCAGATTCCACGCATTTCGCCCAATTTCAATCCGGCTTCCTGAGCCAAGGATGTTTGTGCCCGCACACCGATGGAGAGCAACACCAAGTCAGCTTCCAACTGGATACCCGACTTGAAATGCACCTTCAAGCAACCATTCTCACGGGCAAAGGATTCTACGGCTTGTTCCAAATAAAGTTGTACCCCTTTCTCCTGCAGGTGTTGGTGAACAAGAGAAGCCATCGAGAAATCAATCGGCCCCATCACCTGATTAGCCATTTCCACCACCGCCACTTGGGCACCAGCATGATGCAAGTTCTCCGCCATCTCCAAGCCGATGAAACCGCCACCTACAATCACGGCACGCTTCACGGGATGCGCTTGCATATAATTCTTAATCTTATCTGTATCGGCTACATTACGCAAAGTAAAAATACCTTCGCTATCAATGCCCGGCAGGGGAGGACGCACCGGCGATGCACCCGGAGAAAGAAGCAACTTGTCATAAGATTCGGTATATTCACGACCGTCGGAAGTACGGACATGTACCAATTTCTTATCGGCTTCAATACGGGTTACTTCACTATTCACCCGTACATCAATGTTGAAACGCTTGCCGAAAGCCTCCGGAGTTTGAACGAAAAGACGATCACGTTCTTCAATCACTCCACCTATATAATAAGGCAGACCACAATTGGCGTATGAGATATATTGTCCCTTTTCAAAGAGAATGATTTCAGCTTGTTCTGTATTACGACGAATACGGGCCGCTGCAGTAGCACCACCGGCTACACCACCCACAATCAGATACTTAGGATTCGAGTTTTCTTTCATAGTCAGTTATTGCTTTAAGTATATTAATAAACATTTATTTGTTTCCATAGGAAACTATTGCAAATAAAACATATCTTTTCTGCATTACAAAGTTTCCATAGGAAAATATTATTCCTTTTAACATTTGTTAGGTAGCTTACAGACTAAAATAACATTATGAAACATACGATAGAAATAGAATAATTCGTATCTTTATCAGCAATTAAAAGTCTAAACTAAAAAACATATCTATGAAACAAACAACCTTCATCGTTCTTATGCTGGCATTACTCTTTACATGCCAACCTTTGAAAGCACAGACCACCTTCCAAGATCTCCCTGTAGAATTCCGTAAAAACGGTTATCCGCAACTAGTCGAAGAATGCAAAGATGTACTGAAAGCAGCTTACATGGCTCAGAACAAACTGGGAACTTATTACGATATCCCCAATTGGGAGGGGTATCCTGTAGAATTATGGGAATACTTCACTGGTGAAGATATCAAGAAGCATGTAAAGAAACGTGGCTTGGTTTATCTGCTGATGCCGTCTCCTGAAAAGCTGGCTACCTGGATAGCAACTACCTGCTGGGAAGTGAAGCATAGTGTGGATACTTGCTATGTAAACTGTATACGTGATTTCATCAAGTGGCAATCGGCTGCCCAATTTGCCGTAGCAGGTGTAGTTTATGAGGATATGTATACCAAAGGATTCTTTGAGCCTTACATCTTTAAAGACGGAGTAACCGTTTACGTAGCCGACTCAAACATGATGCCTGCCGACAAGCATTGTACTAATGAACAATTGGAATACTATCTCCACTTGACCAATAACGACTTAAAACCGAATACTGGACGATATGCACGTATCTGCAGTACGAATCGTGACCATTATTATGCAGCAGGAGGGACTGTTGATGTGGGTGATAATGGTGACAACCGGAAACATACATGGTTAGAGGTCGTTCGACAACTCTATCAACAAGCTTGGAACTCAGACCGTAACGAACTTATGATAGCTTGGGCTAAAAGCAGTCCTTACATGAAAGAATAAATAGTTGAAAAAAAGGCTTGCACCCCAAAAGATGCAAGCCTTTTTTATGTTTCAATCAAAATCAAATAACGTAAATACTTACCGACTGGTCACCCACCATAATCCGGTATTCGCCTTTATCCAAGTATTTCTTGCCTTCCCGATTGACAAATCCTAAATCACGAAGAGAATTGATTTCAAAACGGAAGGTAACATTCTCACCAGCTTTGATGAGTTTCTTCTCAAAATACTTCAACTCCTTTACCGGACGGGTGATGTGGCTATATGGATCCTTGACAAACCAATGTACGGTTTCAAGACCATCCCGTTGGCTGGCATTCTTTACGGTCACTTCCGCCGATATGGTTTCTCCTTCTTTCAGTTTGTCGGCAGATACGGTAAGCTTTCCGTATTCAAAAGTGGAATAACTCAAACCATGAGCGAACGGATACATCGGTTCGCTGGTAATATCCTTGTAAAGACCTTGATCACCTGTACGGGCACGATGTCTCCGGTTATAATAAACAGGTATCTGTCCGGTACTGTAAGGGAAGGTCATCGCCAATTTACCTGACGGATTGTATCTGCCACTCAAAAGACCGGCGATTGCCTTTCCGGCACGAACACCCGAATGCCATGTCTGAAGAATAGCATCCGCTTTCTTTTCTATGCGAGGCAATTCCACCGGACGTCCCGTTGTGACAAGCACCACTACCGGCTTTCCTGTTGCTTCTACAGCAGAAAGCAATTCTTCCTGTATCTTGGGAATTTCGATGGTAGAACGGGATTGGTTCTCTCCACTCCATGAACCTTTATGTCCCAAGCATACGACAACCACATCCGATGCCTTGGCCACTCTTACCGCTTCTGCAAAACCGCTCTTGTCTTCTCCTTCGAAATCACACCCCTTAGCAGTCAAAATCTTGGACTTTCCGGCATACTCTTCACACATACCCTGCACAATGCCTACCACATCTTCTGCACGGGCACGAGCTCCCCAGTTACCCAAGTGTTGGGTGCTATCACTCGCAACAGGACCTATCACAGCAATGGTACCTACATCTTCCAACGGCAAGACTGAGTTCTCGTTCTTCAAAAGTACCATGGATTCTGCCGCCGCCTTTTCCGCTATTTCCAAGCTTTTTGGAAGCAAATACATTTCTGATTCAGGCTTTTCTTCCACGTATGGCTGCTCAAACAAACCCAAACGGAATTTCACTCTCAGTACTCGACGGACAGATTCATCCACCAGCTTCATGTCTACCTTTCCTTCTTCCAGAAGTGTTGCTAGGTATTTCTGATACATTCTGTCCGCCATATCCATTTCTATACCGGCATTGAATGCAAGCATGGTAGCTTCCTTTTCATCTTCAGCCATACCTTGGTATCTTAACTGTTCCACAGCTCCCCAATCGGAAACGACAAAACCATCATGCTGCCATTTTTCTTTCAGTACTTCCGTCAAGATGTAATGATTGGCCGAAGCCGGTATGCCACTGATGGTATGAAAAGCACTCATCAGGGTAGCTGCACCTGCCTTTACACCCGCCTCGAAAGGAGGGAGGTAAGTATCCCAAAGCGTCTGGTCGGAAATTTCGGTAGGTACATAGTCACGACCTGCCTCGGAGGCACCATAACCTACATAGTGCTTCAAACAAGCCGCTATGCGATTCTTTTCGGACATGTCATCACCTTGATAGCCTTTTACCACCGCTTCGCAAAATACTGCATTGGTATAAGGGTCTTCACCAAAGCATTCCATTACACGTCCCCAACGAGGATCACGGGAGACATCCACCATGGGTGAGAAAGTCCAGTTCACCCCACAATCGTATGCTTCTTGAGCCGCCACTTCACTTGCCTGACGAACCAATTCCGGATTCCAGGAACAAGCCAACGCCAATGGGATGGGGTAGGTGGTGCGATAACCATGGATGACATCGTGACCGAACAAGATAGGAATACCCAAGCGGGATTCTTCCATCGCTTTCTTCTGCATCGCATTTCTCACCTCCGCATGGTCATTGAAATAAATGAGGGAACCAATTTCTACTGGTATGTCCTTCACCATCTCACCGAAATTATTCTCGACTGTATTTATTCCCAAAACATACTGATTCAATTGAAGAATTTTTTCTTCCAAAGTCATTCTATTGACCAAGTCATTAACTCTGGCTTCAATATCGGCAGAAGCATCTTTGTAAATAGGGCTTTTTTCGGAAGAACATCCGAATGCTACCATTAAACAAAACGTCGCGGTAGCCAAGTGTTTCAATTTCATCATATCATTAATAAGGATTAGCATAGACTGCTATCAACTGGTCTTCATTGGGCCAACGTGGAACGAAGAACAAAGGAAACGGCGAACCTCCAATACCTCTCCAATCAATTCTTTTCACTTGATTGAAATCGGGAGTGCCAAAAGCGAACGAACGACCATAAAGCAAAACAGCCCTACGGCCTTCATCTATTTTCCAAAGACCACCTCCATAAGGACATTCTTCGCCCCAACCCAACAAATCACTATGTTGATAAACTTTTCCGAATTTCAGTACTCCATCTTGGGTAATGACAAACTTCTGATACATGTTATTTCAAAGCTTTACTATTCGAACAATAATTCAGCTGTTATGATTTTAAAAAAGGACTCACCCGAAAGGGCAAGTCCTTTTCCATTTATAGATAATCAGTTCTTTCTAGATTATTCTTCAACAGCAGCCTGAGCCGCAGCCAAACGTGCGATAGGCACACGGAACGGAGAACAAGATACATAGTTCAAACCTACCTTGTGACAGAACTTCACTGAAGAAGGTTCACCACCGTGTTCACCACAGATACCGCACTTCAAGTCAGGACGTACTGAACGACCCTTTTCAACAGCCATGTTAACCAACTGACCTACACCGTTCTGGTCGAGTACCTGGAATGGGTCTACCTTCAAGATCTTCTTTTCCAAGTAAACTGGCAAGAATGTAGCGATGTCGTCACGTGAGTAACCGAATGTCATCTGAGTCAAGTCGTTTGTACCGAATGAGAAGTATTCAGCACGGCTTGCAATACGGTTAGCTGTCAAAGCAGCACGTGGGATTTCAATCATTGTACCAACCTTGAATGGAATTTCGATGCCTTCTTCTGCGAACAATGCAGCAGCAGTACTACGGATAACCTTTTCCTGAGCTTCGAATTCATACAAGATACCTGTCAATGGAACCATGATTTCTGGATGTGGATCGCCACCTTCCTTCTTCAACTGGATAGCAGCACCGAGGATAGCGCGAGTCTGCATTTCAGTGATTTCTGGATAAGTGTTACCCAAACGACAACCACGGTGACCCAACATCGGGTTAGCTTCGCACAAGCTTTCAACACGTTGCTTGATAGTCTGTACAGAAACACCCATAGCTGCAGCCATTTCTTCCTGACCCTTAGCATCGTGTGGTACGAATTCATGCAAAGGAGGGTCGAGCAAACGTACGTTCACTGGGCAACCGTCCATAGCCTTGAAGATACCATAGAAGTCAGCCTTCTGGTATGGCAACAACTTAGCCAATGCCTTCTTGCGACCTTCAGCATCCGGAGACAAGATCATTTCACGCATAGCAACGATCTTTTCTGCTTCGAAGAACATGTGTTCTGTACGGCAAAGACCGATACCTACTGCACCGAAATCACGAGCAACCTTAGCATCGTGTGGAGTATCAGCGTTAGTACGAACTACCAACTTAGTGTGCTTTTCGCAAAGAGCCATCAAGTCAGCGAAGTCACCTGATACTTCAGCAGCCTTAGTTTCTACCTTACCATTATATACTTCACCTGTTGTACCGTTGATTGAGATGAAATCACCTTCCTTCAATACGATACCGTCGATTTCTACTGTACGAGCCTTGTAGTCAACGTTGATAGCACCTGCACCTGATACACAGCACTTACCCATACCACGAGCAACTACAGCAGCGTGAGAAGTCATACCGCCACGAGCAGTCAAGATACCTTCAGCAACAGCCATACCTGCCAAGTCTTCCGGAGAAGTTTCGATACGAACCATTACCACCTTCTTGCCATTAGCAGCCCATTCAGCAGCGTCTTCAGCGAAGAATACGATCTGACCTGTAGCAGCACCCGGAGAAGCAGGCAAACCGCGAGTCAAAACCTTAGCGTTCTTCAAAGCAGCCTTATCGAATACAGGGTGGAGGAGTTCATCCAACTTGTTAGGTTCGCAACGCAACAAAGCAGTCTTTTCGTCAATCATGCCCTGACGCAACAAGTCCATAGCGATCTTAACCATTGCTGAACCTGTACGCTTACCGTTACGAGTCTGCAAGAACCACAATTTACCTTCCTGTACAGTAAATTCCATATCCTGCATATCCTTATAGTGGTTTTCCAACTTAGTCTGGAGAGCGTCGAGTTCTGCGTAGATTTCCGGCATAGCTTCTTCCATAGAAGGATACTTAGCTACACGTTCTTCTTCAGAGATACCAGCACGTTCAGCCCAACGTTGAGAACCGATCTTAGTAATCTGTTGCGGAGTACGGATACCAGCTACTACGTCTTCACCCTGAGCGTTGATCAAATATTCACCGTTGAACAAGTCTTCACCGTTACCTGCGTCACGAGAGAAGCAAACACCTGTTGCAGAAGTATCACCCATGTTACCGAATACCATTGCCTGTACGTTAACAGCAGTACCCCATTCAGCAGGAATACCTTCCATCTTACGATAAAGGATAGCACGTTCGTTCATCCATGAATCGAATACAGCGCAGATAGCACCCCACAACTGTTCGTATGAATCGTTAGGGAAGTCCTTACCAGTCTGAGCCTTAACTGCAGCCTTGAACTTAGCAACGAGTTCTTGCAAGTCTTCAACTTCCAATTCGTTATCCAACTTCACGCCCTTAGCTTCCTTCACTTCTTCGATGATAGCTTCGAATGGGTCGATATCTTCCTTGTTAACCGGCTTCATACCCAATACTACGTCACCATACATCTGAACGAAACGACGGTATGAGTCCCATGCGAAACGTGCATTACCAGTCTTGCGGATGATACCAGCAACAACATCGTCGTTCAAACCAAGGTTCAAGATTGTATCCATCATACCCGGCATAGAAGCACGAGCACCTGAACGTACAGAAACCAACAACGGATTTTCGATGTCACCGAACTTTGAGTTCATCAAAGTTTCAATGTTAGCAACAGCCTTTTCTACTTCATCCTTCAAAAGGGCTACTACCTTATCTTTACCTTCTGAGAAGTATTCGTTACAAACGTCAGTAGTGATAGTGAAACCCGGAGGCACAGGAACACCGATAAGGTTCATTTCAGCCAAGTTGGCACCCTTACCACCAAGCAGATTTCTCATTTCTGCCTTACCTTCAGCAAGACCATTACCAAAGGTATAAACTCTTTTTTTGTCCATGATTAAAATTATTTAAAGTTAACTCTCTCGAATATTTAGACGCAAAACTAACTATATTTTATCTATTTTCAAACAAAACAAGCAAAAAAAACTACCATGAACTGCTATTTCAATTACACATAATTAATAACTTAGGAAATATAAGGCTTTACTCAAAGATTTTTGCTATTTTTGCACCCAAATCAACTTATTTTTATACACGTGTCTAGAAAGAAAAAAGCACTTCCCTTATTAGAGAAGATAACCATAACAGATGTAGCAGCCGAAGGTAAGGCCTTGGCTAAAGTGAACGATTTGGTGGTATTTGTACCTTACGTAGTACCGGGTGATGTCGTGGACTTGCAGGTAAAACGGAAGAAGAACAAATATGCCGAAGCTGTTGCCGTAAACTTTCATGAGTATTCTCCGAAAAGAGCCGTACCGTTCTGCCAACATTACGGTGTGTGCGGTGGTTGCAAATGGCAATGTCTTTCCTATGAAGACCAAATCAAGTACAAGCAAAAACAAGTTACTGACAACCTTACCCGTATCGGCAAAGTAGAATTACCGGATATTTCTCCGATATTAGGTTCAGAAAAGACAGAATTCTACCGTAACAAGTTGGAATTTACGTTCTCCGACAAGCGTTGGCTAACGGAAGAGGAAGTGAAAGCCGAAGTAAAGTACGATCAAATGAATGCAGTCGGTTTCCATATTCCAGGTGCATTTGACAAAGTATTGGCTATCGAAAAGTGCTGGTTGCAAGATGATATCAGCAACCAGATCCGCAATACCATCCGTGATTATGCTTATGAACACGACTTGGCTTTCTATAACATCCGCAACCACGAAGGCTTGTTGCGTAACTTGATGATCCGTACATCCAGTACAGGTGAGCTAATGGTATTGCTCCAAGTACGGGTTTCTGTAGACAAGGACTTGGATGACACCAAAGCATTACTGGCTCATGTAGCAGAAAAGTTCCCTCAGATTACTTCATTATTGTATGTAGTAAACAACAAGTGCAACGACACCATCAACGATCTGGATGTGGAAGTATTCAAGGGCAATGACCATATCTTCGAGGAAATGGAAGGACTGCGCTTCAAGGTAGGTCCGAAGTCGTTCTATCAGACGAACTCCGAACAGGCTTATAATTTATATAAGGTAGCGCGCGACTTTGCCGGATTGACCGGCGACGAATTGGTGTACGACCTTTATACAGGTACCGGTACCATTGCCAACTTCGTATCCCGCAAGGCCAAGAAAGTGATTGGTATCGAATACGTACCGGAAGCCATTGAAGACGCCAAGGTAAATTCGGCCATCAACAACATCACCAACACGCTGTTTTATGCAGGGGATATGAAGGATATGCTGACACAGGATTTCATCAACGAACATGGTCGTCCGGATGTTATCATTACTGACCCTCCACGCGCTGGAATGCACAACGATGTAATAGATGTAATCTTGTTTGCTGAACCGAAACGCATTGTATACGTAAGCTGTAATCCGGCAACACAAGCGCGTGACCTCCAGCTGTTGGATGCCAAATACAAGGTGATGGCTGTTCAACCGGTGGATATGTTCCCACATACACATCATGTGGAAAATGTAGTTTTGCTTGAAAAAAGATAATTGTATATGTCAAGAGGAAGAAGAAATACAACCGGTCGTCCATTAGCTAGAAGAGCGGCCAAATACACCATTCTGAATGTAACGCAACCAGCCGAACTCATGGACTTCATCATGAAGAAGATGGACGGTATCAGCCGCAACAAGGTTAAGTCATTGTTAACAAACAGAGTGGTCTTGGTAGACAATGTCATCACCACTCAATACAATTTTGCCTTGAAGCCAGGCATGAAGGTGCAAATCAGCAAGGCCAAGAACAACCACGAGTTCAAGCACAATATGTTGAAGCTCGTCTATGAGGATGCTTACATCATCGTAGTAGAAAAGAAGGAAGGATTGCTTTCGGTTGCCACAGACCATGTTAAGGAACGTACCGCCCAACACATCTTGAGCGAATACGTGAAACGTTCGCACCGTAACAACCGCATCTTTGTGGTACATCGTCTGGATAGAGAAACTTCAGGTTTGATGATGTATGCCAAGGATGAGAAGACCATGAATACCCTCCGCGATAATTGGCATGACATTGTGAAGGATCGCCGTTATGTAACAATCGTGTCGGGTGAAATGGAAAGAGATGCAGGAAGCATTGAATCCTGGTTGACCGATCGTAAGCTTTACGTTTCTTCCAGTCCGGTAGATGACGGTACAGGAAAGTACGCCTTGACACACTACAAGACCATCAAGCGTGCAAACGGTTATTCATTGGTAGAGCTGAAACTGGAAACCGGACGCAAGAACCAAATTCGTGTACACATGTCGGATTTAGGTCATCCTGTACTGGGAGACGAACGTTACGGATGCGAAGTGAATCCATTGGGACGCATGGCGCTCCATGCCTTCAAGCTCTGTTTCTACCATCCTGTTACCGGAGAGTTAATGGAATTCGAAACCCCGTATCCGGCTGCATTCAAATCACTCATGCTTAGAAAACAATTATGATACTGACCGAAAGAGAAACCCGTCATGAACAAGTGCTGCGCATCGCCCAACAGATGATGACCGCCGCACGTACCGCTCCGAAAGGAAAAGGAGTGGATGTTATCGAAATCGCTTTGGTGACCGATGAAGACATTCAAAAGTTGTCCAACGAAATGATTGCCATTCACGGAGAAAACGGATTCAAGTTCTTCCTACGCGATGCAGACAACATCCTGAATGCTGAATGTGTATTATTAATAGGTACGCGTGAACATGCCCATGGTTTGAATTGTGGACATTGTGGATATGCTACTTGTGCAGAGCGTCCAGCTGGTGTACCTTGCGTCATTGTGAGTGTAGATGTGGGTATCGCCATTGGTTCGGCATGTGCTACTGCTGCTGATCATCGGGTAGACACCCGTGTCATGTTCTCGGCTGGTCTTGCCGCCCAACGCCTGAACATACTAGAAGGCTGCAAGCAAGTATTTGCTATTCCAGTCAGTGCTTCTTCCAAGAATCCATTCTTTGACAGAAAGCCGAAAGAACAACCGAAGGAATAAATAAGAAAAGCGGGTTTTCACCCGCTTTTCTTATTTCATAAACTTCTCTACCACAGCCGCTACACCATCTTCTTCGTTTGAGAGAGTAATGTAATCAGCCGACTGGCGAACCACTTCCTGAGCATTAGCCATGGCTACGCCCAATCCAGCGAATTTAATCATTGACAA
This sequence comes from Bacteroides sp., assembly GCA_015060705.1. GTDB lineage: Bacteria > Bacteroidota > Bacteroidia > Bacteroidales > Bacteroidaceae > Phocaeicola. The sequence continues at coordinate 45,305 of SUXY01000019.1, forward strand.
ATCGTTGAAACCGTCGCCTATCGCTATCATTTCCTCCTTGGTAGCTCCAATCTTTTCCAAAAGAACCGCCAATGACTGCGCCTTATCAATACCTTTCGGTACCAATTCAAGGAAATAAGGTTCGGAACGATATACACCCATCCGGTCTTTCAAAACTTCATACATTTCCTTTTCCAAAACAGCTAATCGGGTAGCCTCACCCACAATCAGACACTTGGCAACCGGAAAATCTATTGCATCGAGAAAATTATCCACCTTCTTGGTTTCCATCACATTCAGAATCGCTTCCTTCAACACATACTCATCGTCAGGATGTTCAGTCAAGACATACTTATCCTTGTAAGTGACAATAGCAAATTGATAGTCCTTTGCACATTGGTACAAATAGGGTAAGACATCAGCTTCCAACACATTCTCATACAACAATTCGCCCGTCTGCCAATTGGTAATTTCGCCACCATTATAAGAAAGGATATAGCCACCGTATTTCTTCAACTCCAACTTCTCCGCAATGGGAGCAATACCGTAAGTCGGACGGCCCGATGCCAAGACAATCTTTACTCCACGTTCCTGCGCATCAATCAAGGTACGCAATGTATGTTCGGTTATTTCTTTCTTGTTGTTGGTCAAGGTACCATCAAGGTCCAAAACTAAGATTTTATACTTCATATGGATAATCGGTTAAATTCGACCCAAAGATAAGCAATATCAAGTATTTTTCCTTATCTTTGCTTAAAATAACCACATTATGGAACAGATTTTACTAACTATCATCTTGATATTATTGGCGGCCAATCTCTTTATCGCCCTTTTGAAGAACAATCGTAAACAAACTGAACGACTGGAAAGCCTCTTCCGACAAGAAATGAAAGAAAACCGGGAAGAAATGGCCCGTAACATGCGTGAGCTTCGTACGGAGTTGAATCAAGCTTTGAGTCTATCTACTCAACAAATGCAAACCACGCTCCATCGCAACTTAATGACTACCAACGAAATGCAACGGGAAAAGTTTGATGCAATGAACCGTCAGCAGGACATTTTGGTAAAGTCGACCGAGAAAAGATTGGACGACATGCGCCAAATGGTAGAAGAAAAGCTTCAAAAGACACTAAACGAACGCATCGGACAATCTTTCGAGCTGGTTCGTACCCAATTGGAAAACGTACAAAGAGGGTTAGGAGAGATGAAGACATTAGCAGAAGATGTAGGCGGACTGAAGAAAGTATTGGGCAATGTCAAGACACGTGGTACTTTCGGCGAAATCCAATTGGCCGCCTTGCTCGAACAGATGCTCAGTCCCGAGCAATACGAAGCCAATGTAAAGACCCGCAAGAATGCAACCGAATTTGTGGAATTTGCCATCAAGCTTCCGGGAAAAGACAACGGAA